>JAZUOA010000114.1:0-5533 GCA_045604445.1 Acutalibacteraceae bacterium | reverse complement strand
TAAAATCAACAAATTCATTTTTTACTAAAACATCTTTAGCTCTGTAGGCTACCTCTGGCCCACCCAAAATTATTTTGCAATCAACTAAAGCTTTTATTTCTTTTGCAATAAACAGCGTTTTTTCAATATTCCAGATATAGCAACAAAAAGAGACTATCTGCGGTTTTTCGCTTATAATTTTTTCTATGAACTCATTCAAATCTGCGTTTATAGTTGTTTCAAGAACCTTAACATTACAATCAGTTTTTGAAAATGCTTTTACCCCTGACGCCAAACACCAAGGAGCAAGGGATGCATGAATATATTTTGAATTTAAACAACAAATTGCAACCTTCAAAACAAATCCTCCTGAAGAATTTCTGTTAAAAAGTTTACCACATCTTAAAGCATCAAGCAACTGCTTTTATTGCGATTTTTTCAAATTTATCGATAGTTGCTTTTCTGTAAATTTAAACCTTTAAAAATATTCGCTAATCCCTGATTGAATCAAGCAGCTTTATCGATTATTTATACGGCTAACGACTTGTTTTTTCCGATAATTGTGTTAAAATGATAAAAAAGAAAAAACAGAGTGAGGTTTTTATTATGTTAAAAATTGGTCTTGTGGGCGTTGGCGGAATAAGCGGTGCACATATTCCTGCTTGGGAAGAAATGGAGGGCGCTGAGCTTGTAGCCCTTTGCGATATCCGTCCCGAAAGAATGGAAAAATTCGAAGGCAAAAAGCGCCTTTATACAAATTATGAAGAAATGCTTAACAACGAAGAATTCGATATTATCGACATTTGCTTACCTACATATTTGCACGCAGATTATGCAATTATGGCAATGGAGCGCGGTATAAATGTTATTACAGAAAAGCCTATCTCCTTAAAGAATGAGGATGTTGAAAGAGTTTACGCTACCGCAGAAAAGAACAATGTTAAATTTATGGTTGCGCAGGTTTTAAGATTTTGGCCTGAATATGAGTTACTCAAAGAGATATATGACACAGAGAAATACGGCAAGCTTCTTTCCGGTACTATGACACGGCTAGGTTGCTACCCCCGTTGGAGCTGGGATGGTTGGATGATGGATGAAAAAAGAAGCGGTCTTGTTCCTTTTGATTTACATATCCATGACCTTGATTTTATGGTTTACGCTTTCGGTATGCCGAAAATTGCCCACCAATATCGTTCAAAGCTTTCTAATCAGGATTTTATAAGCGTTACTTATGATTTTGGCAATTTTTCAATAAATACCGAAGCCTCTTGGTATGCAACAAGCTACCCGTTCACTGCGGAATTCCGCTTCCAATTTGAAAACGCAGTTGTTGCAAACGAAAACGGAAAAATGATTATTTACCTTAAAGACGATGAAAAAATTGACCTTTCTCAACAAGCAGAAGGTGACACAGGCTCAATTAACCTCCCCAAAAGCGATGCTTACGCAAATGAGATAAACTATTTTGCGGATTGCGTTCGAAATAACAAGCCTGTTGAAAAGGTTAAACCTGAAGAATTAAGTTGCGTATTGAATATACTTAACAGCTTATAATACGGAGGCAAAAATGATAAACAAAATAAAAGCCAAGCTAAAAAAAAGCTTAATTAAAGCTAATGTTATTGAAACCGCGGAAATCGGTGATGAAATTTATAAGATTATAGATTTCACAAGCCCTATCCCTTTTATAAAAGACAGGCGGAATTTTTCCTTTAAAAATGATGAGGGTGTATATTCACACTCGGCTATATATTTAAATCCTAAATATCGTTTTCAACCCATTTTACTGATTCCACAAAAAATAATCGCTACCTGGAGCAAAACATACCCCATAAAAAATGCTTTGGTTCTTGGTTGCGCAGGCTGCTCTGTTCCCCGTTTTATTGGCTTGAGCTACCCTGAAAGCAAAACAATCGGCGTTGAATTATCAGAGGATTTTATCACAATCGCAAAAAAGCACTTTTTGCTTGAACAAATTGAAAAGCAATTTGATTTAGTTCAAGGCGATGCTATCGAATACATAAAAAAATATCAGCTTGAAACAAAGCAAGATATTATATACATTGATATTTTTAATAAAAACAAGATAATCAAAGATATTTTCACAGAAGATTTTATAACCTCAGCCTTCAACTGCACAAGCGAAAATGGTTTAATTATAATTAACATTTTGGGTGAAAACATTGATGAAGTTAAAGCGTTTTTCAATAGTTTAAACCTACCCTTCAGCAATATGGCTGCAGTAAAAAACAACGCTGCTCAATTTTTCATTTTAACTAAAAGCAATGACCAAAAGAAAACAGAAGAATTTATAAACAACTTACAGTCTGAAAAAAATTTTTCTGTTTCTTAATGAATCAAAACAGGATATAATTTAAATATAATATTATAAGGAGATAACCCAATGATTGCTAAAACACCTCTTAACAAGCGTTGGCTTTACCTTGTTACAGGCGTTATTACAATGCTTTTTTCGGGGGTTTTGTATGCCTGGTCAATTTTAAAAATACCGTTTAAAAATGATTTTAACTGGAGCGATTCCGTTCTTGCATTCAACTTTACATTAACCATGTGTTTTTTCTGCATCGGTGCATTTTTAGGTAGCCTTATTTGCAAAAAAATCGGCACTAAAATAACCCTTTTTATTGCAAGCGGTTTGGTTGGAATCGGTTTTATTGCTACAGGTTTTTTAACAAAACAGCTCCCCTATGCTCTCTATTTAACCTATGCCTTTTTAGCCGGCACAGGTATAGGTATTTCCTATAATGTTGTTGTTTCAACGGTTAATTCCTGGTTCCCTGATAAAAAAGGTTTTTCCTCGGGTTGCCTTATGATGGGCTTTGGTATCAGCACCCTTTTTCTCGGAAACACAATCAGCGCGTTATTTGAAAACGCCAATATTGGTTGGAGAAAGGCATATATATTTTTAGGAGTATGCGTAGCTCTTGTTCTTTTTATTGCAGGTTCAATTTTGCGAAAGCCTGCCGAAAGCCTTGCGCTTCCCGCTACAAAAGAGGGAAAAAAGAATATCCGAAAAGAAAGCTTTGAAACAAAAGATTATACCACCAAAGAAATGCTAAAAAGCTTTACCTTTTGGCGAGCATTTGTTTTTATGGCTCTTATAACTGCTGTTGGTAACTCGGTTATCAGTTTTGCGAGAGATTTAGTTATTTCTGTTGATGCTGCTCCCGCTCTTGCAACAACTTTAGTTGGAGTTCTTGCTGTTTTCAATGGAATTGGCAGAATCCTCACCGGCGCCGTTTACGATGCACTTGGCAGGAAAATAACTATGTTAGCTTCTAATATTCTTACAATCTTCGCCGCGGGGCTTACCCTAATTGCAGTGCAGGTTAATTCCCTCCCCCTTTGCATTATCGGTTTATGCCTTACCGGCATTTCATACGGCTCATGCCCTACTATGACATCTGCTTTTACCGCATCTTTTTACGGCTCAAAGCATTTCCCGACAAACTACAGCCTCACAAATTTTAATTTGATTGTTGCTTCCTTTATTGCAACCTTCAGCAATTCATTGCTCATTTCAACGGGTGGCTACACTGCCCCCTTTATTATGCTTCTTATTTTGGCAATAGGTGCACTTGCTCTGAATTTCACAATACGCAAACCATAATAAGAAAATATTTTTAAAAATAAATCTCCTTGTTTTACAGATGCAAACAGTACGAATTTGTAAATCAAGGAGATTTTATATATTATGAAAGCAACAAGAATTGTGAGAAGAATAGAGGAATGCGTTATTTTAGGGCAAACCGCCTGAAACCCGCATAAATACTGGTCTTTTCGCTGGTTTGCCCCATTGAACGCATTGGTGTCAAAAACAGGTTTTCGGCGGTTTTATACATAGCAAAAGCGAGGTGAATTTCACCTCGCCTTTTTATCCCAATAATGTTTTTTCGTATATTTGTTTCGTTTTCATACTAACAAAAGGAAAATGTCTTTTCATAACGTTAAGCAATTCCTGAATCCTGATTTTTCCGATCAAAATCACATTTTCATCGTGGTTAATATGTGTCCAAGCAGCAGTTGTAAGAATTTCATTATTTCCAATCTTCACTGTGCTGCGAAAATCTTTTTCTTTCTTACCTTTCTTTACAAGATAATCTAGATTATGTACATTCATATCTCTTAAATCTTTTAAGTCGGACCAAGGCGCAATTTTTTCAATATCTTCAAGAATTAATTGTAAAGAGGTATCATCATTTCTCTGCAATTCGATATTTAATTTCTGTAAATCCTCTACAGCATGATATATTGCTGTAATTAAAAACATTCTATCGGCAACGAACAAACTATTATTTTCGCTGTTGTCCCAAGGAGTGCCGCCATGAGAAACATTTAATATGTTAAAAAATCGATCTGATTGAATAAATACAGCGTTCCACCACTGGCATACTTGTTGAGTGAGTATGAAAAGTTGAGTGCTTGTCATTTCGTGTGTCTTCACATTATCTCGCATTTTACATCTCCAAGTACTAATCTCTATAATACTTATAATCTTTGTTAACTAGTTTGTAATTTGAAATTCCTAAAGCAGTTCTATGACCGTTGTTGTGTAAAAACTTTGCAAATGTCATTATTGAATGATATTCAATTTCTTTCAAAAAAGCATGAAATTCCGGATGAATTATTTCAAACATAAACTTATTCCAATTAGGAATTTCGTGTCTACCGGGTTTGACGCGATCTCCAAGTCTTTGAGCGCTGCCAATATAAATTTCTTTATTCACATCATCAACAAGATAGTAAACCACATATGGAGTGTCTTCGTATTTGTGTAGTTCCTTGATTGACATCCAATTTGAATATTTGGTTATCATTTGAGAGTTGTTTTCTTTGCTAAGCCAACCAAAAACATTTTGTTCAACCAATTCTTTAAAGATATTATCATAAGAGGTTTCAATTTTTATAAAAGTTAAAAGCTCAACATTTAAATCATCAATTGCCCTAAAAATAGCAACTTCTTGATTGCCACCTAATAATTTTGTTTGGAATTTTTTATCTTTTTCTTTTAATAATTTTTGGCTTTCTATCGCAAAGTATGTTTGTATAAATTCTTGTTTTAATTCAACAACTAATTTCTTATCGTAAGAAATTTGCAATACGTTTCTTCCGTTTGATTGATGAACAAAGCAATACTTTCCATCATATTTTTTGCCTTTAAACCTAATAATTATATCGCGACTTTTATATTGATCGAAATCCTTGGACTCAACAAAGCAATCGACATATTGATTTGGAATGGTCACTTTACCATCAAAAAACGATTTATCAATCTTTTTGTAATATTCTTTCATACGTTCACCGCCTTTAATTTATTATATCATATTTCATTTCAAAAGTAAATTGCGGCAGTATAAATCTCCTCAAAATACAGATAATAACAACACACTTTGTAATTTAAGGAGAAATGTATATAGGAAAGCAGCAGGTATTGTACGCCGTATAGATGATTTAGGCAGGGTTGTTATTCCTAAAGAGATTAGAAGAACTTTGAGGATTCGTGAGGGAGACCCGTTGGAAATTTTTACCGCCA
>JAZUOA010000113.1:0-7168 GCA_045604445.1 Acutalibacteraceae bacterium | reverse complement strand
AAGCCTATACTATCAATGCATAGCCGGTCCTATAGTTCGCTACAGTGATGTTCAAAGAGAAATCACACAAAGAAAAACCAACATATCTGAAATATCGCAAGGTATTTCACGTTTTACTGTTGGCCTTGCAAAAAAAGCGCTTATAGCAAATATGTGCGGTTCTCTTTCTGACCAGTTGCTCGTTTCAGATGCGCTTATGGCAAGCTCTTTAGAAACCGCATTAGCAGAGCTTTCTTCAAGAAGCGCTGCAGGTCTTTGGTTCGGTGTGCTTTTCTATATGCTGCAAATCTATCTTGATTTTTCTGCTTACTCCGATATGGCAATAGGTATGGGTCTTATGGTCGGCTTCCACTTCAAAGAAAACTTCGACTACCCTTACGCATCAAAATCCGTAACCGAATTCTGGCGCAGGTGGCATATCTCTTTAAGCTCATTTTTCCGCGATTATGTTTATATTCCGTTGGGCGGAAACAGAAAAGGTACGCTCAAAACCTATTGCAATATTTTTGTTGTTTGGTTTTTAACGGGCCTTTGGCACGGTGCAAGCTGGAACTTTATTTTATGGGGATTATTCTTTTTCGTTTTCCTTGTTATTGAAAAATTAGGCTTATTGAAGATATTGAAAAAACTCCCCTCTCTTTTCAGCCACGCTTATCTTCTTATTATAGTTTTCTTCGGATGGATTTTGTTCCGTTTTTCAAACTTTGAAATTATTCCCATTATTGTTAAGGGTCTTTTCGGTTTAAACTCAAACCCATTTATAGATTTTGAAACAAAAACTCTTTTGATAAGCAATGTTATTTTTATAATTATCGCGTTATTCTCTGTTACGCCTTTTGTTAAGAGAATCCACGATAATCTTAAAAATAGCGAAAAGGGCTCTGCTAAAAGCGTTGCTTACAATATTTTAAGCATTGCCTTGCCGGTTATACTTTTATTCCTTTCAACTCTTGCCCTTGTTGGCGATAGTTATAATCCTTTCTTATATTTCCAATTTTAATATGATTTTTACGGAGGTAAATAAATGATTTACAATAAACCCCGAGATATCAACATTCGGGTTTTCCCTCTGCTCAGCTCCAAACCGAGCTCCGTAAAAAAGAATAAAAAAAGCATAAATAAAGGCTTGGTTACAAAAACAGTTATTTTTTTCCTTGCCCTGTATGTTGGTATGTTCGTATCATTTATTATTCCGTTGCGTCCTACCTACTCTGCATCAGAAAAGCGTGAGCTAAAAGAATTTCCTCAATTTTCAGTTAATGCCATTTTAAGCGGAAGCTACTTTGATGATATAAATACATGGTTTTCAGATACCTTCCCCTTCAGAGAGCAATTAACAAAAATCAACACCGCTTTAAAGGACCTTTCAGGCTTTGATTCAATCGTAATACACGGTGATGTTGAAGCGGGCGACGATATCCCTGATATGCCAATGAATGAACCGGTAACTCTCCCCGAAGAAACAACCGAACCCCCTGAGACTACTGCACCACCCGTTACCGAAGCTCCTTCAACGCAACCGCCTGAAACTGTCCCGGAAACAAAACCAAACATAAAAGTCCAATCCTTAGGAGCAATTTTGGTTGCAGGCAACAGTGCTTATGAATACTATAATTTTTCAAGCAAGCTTGCCCCTGAATTTATAAACTCAGTTAACAATATCAAAACGGCTTCCGGCAACAAATCCAACGTTTATTCACTTATTGTTCCTACAAGCATTGATATTGAGCTAAACGATGCCATAAGGGCGGATATCAACTCATCCGACCAGAAAAAAGCTCTTGATTATTTTAACGGCTCAATAAAAAACGCAACTGCCGTTACAGGCATTTATGAATCCCAAAGGCTCCATAGAAACGAATACACATATTTCAGAACAGACCACCATTGGACTGCCTTAGGTGCATATTACGCTTACGAGCAATTTGCAATTGCGAAAGGAATTACACCCGTGCCGTTATCAAACTATTCAACGGTTTCTTTTGATGGTTTTTTGGGTAGCTTCTACTCAAGCTCTTCTCAAAGCGAGGCATTGGGAAAAACTCCCGACACCGTTATAGCTTACGTTCCGTTCAACAACGTTAATTGCACCGTTCAGGAAACAAACGGAAACAGCTTTAAATGGGATGTTATAAGCGATGTTAATAATTATGATGCAGGTTTAAAATATCTTACCTTTATAGGTGGCGACCAGGCATTAGTAACTATAGAAAATTTAGATATGGCAGAAGGTCCAAGCTGCGTTGTTATAAAGGAAAGCTATGGTAACGCATTTGTTCCCTTCCTTATCCCTCATTATAAAAATATCTACGTTATCGACCCGCGCCATTACAAAGGAACATTAAGCGAATTCACCGGCAACAAGGAAATAAACGATATAATTTTCCTTGCAAATATTTCAACAACCAGAAACAGCATCTATATTGATGCAATGAAGGATTTTATCAGATAAAATGGAAGTCAACGATTTCAAAAAAGGTTTAAAAGACGGTTTACCGATTTGCATCGGATATTTTTCAGTATCCTTTGCTTTCGGTATTTTCGCTGTAGAAAACGGATTAACAGTATTGCAAGCGGTTATTATTTCTTTAACTAACCTTACCTCAGCGGGTCAGCTTGCAGCTGTGCCTATTATGGCAGGCGGCGGTTCCGTTATAGAGCTTGCAATTTCTCAGCTCGTTATAAATTCAAGATACTCCTTAATGTCAATATCACTTGCCCAAAAACTTTCAACAAAGGTAAAGCTCCCTCAAAAGCTTTTAATCGCCTTTGGCAATACCGATGAAATTTTTGCGGTTTCAGTATCTAACAAAGGTGACGTTGGTTTTAAATATATGTTGGGAATTATCCTTTTACCGGTTTTAGGGTGGACAAGCGGCACACTATCAGGTGCAATTGCAGGCAATATTTTACCTGATATAGTTACGGCTGCTTTAGGTGTTGCAATTTACGGTATGTTTGTTGCTATAGTTGTTCCGGTTACAAAAAAAGAGAAAGCAACTGCCCTTTGCGTTGCTTTTGCAATCGCATTAAGCTGTGCTTTCAGATATATTCCTCTGCTTACAAAAGTTCCCTCCGGTTTTACAGTTATAATATGTGCAGTTGTTGCAAGCGCTTTGTTTGCAATAATTGCTCCCATAAAAGCCGAGGAAGCTTCCGAAAAGGAGGTAACCAAGGTTGAATAACACAAAATTTTTAGTATATCTTCTGGTTATGGCGGGAGTAACATACCTTGTAAGAGCAATCCCCATTGCTCTCATAAAAGAAAAAATAAAAAACAGGTTCGTTCTTTCGTTTTTGCATTATATTCCATACACCGTTTTAAGCGTTATGACAGTTCCCGCTATATTTTACGCTACAAACAACCCTATAACCGCAGCAGTAGGTTTCGGCGTGGCAATAGTCGCAGCATTTTTAAACGGTTCACTTGTTCAGGTTGCCGCTCTTTCCTGCATAGGGGTTCTGATAACAGAAATAATTATAAAATTCATATAATTTCTAAAAGATATTTTGGTTATCATAAAATAATCAAAATATCTTTTTGTTTTTGGTTTAAAACTTTTCACATCGGCAATAATTCTAAAAGGCACTTATTCCACTACTTTACATACCTAATAAAAGGAGTGCCTGAAATGTTTTTTAATAAAGTTGAAATATGCGGAATTGACACCTCAACCCTGAAGGTTTTAACCGAAAAAGAAAAAATTGAGCTTTTAAACAAATCTAAAAACGGCGATAAACACGCTCGCGAAAAGCTAATAACAGGCAATTTAAGGCTTGTTTTAAGCGTAATTCAAAGGTTTTCCAACCGTGGTGAAAACCTTGATGACCTTTTTCAGGTAGGTTGCATAGGGCTAATGAAAGCCATTGATAATTTTGACACAAGCCATGATGTAAGATTTTCAACATACGCTGTACCGATGATAATCGGTGAAGTCAGAAGATACCTCAGAGACAATAACCCCGTAAGAGTGAGCCGCTCTATGCGCGACACGGCATACCACGCTATGCAGGCGCGCGAACACCTGGCGAATAAAACGGGCAGAGAACCCACAATTGAAGAGATTGCAAAAGAATTAGGAAAAGAAAAAAGCGAGGTTGTTATTGCATTGGAAGCGATAGTTGACCCTGTATCCTTTTATGAGCCTGTTTTCTCAAACGGAGGCGACACAATATTTTTAATGGACCAATTAGGCTCAAACGAAAGCGATGGAGATTGGATTGATGAAATATCAATTAAAGAATCCATAAAAAACCTGCCACCCAGAGAGAAAAAAATCCTTTCAATGCGATTTATAAAAGGAATGACACAAACAGAGGTAGCTGAAGAAATAGGAATTTCGCAAGCGCAAGTTTCAAGGCTGGAAAAAGGTGCTATAAATGCGATAAAAAACGGATAGAGCACTTCGTAAATATCCCTTAAGTCTTTTTCAATCTCTGCAACCTCAAGGGTGGTTATAAAGTTCTTGTTTATATCTTTAAAAACCATCGGCATTGAGAGCAACGGCTATTTTTTGTGATATTTCACATATTTCCACTTTGTCCATATACTGTAATAGGTGTAATAAAACACCGTCACAAAGGAGAATAGTGATGAATAACACGATAAATTTTGATATGGCTGATTCTGTTGCTCGCCTTTCCGCAACAGGTTGTTGCCAACATTGCGTTACAACTGCTTTACCCAATAATCCGGTTGTGGCAATGGCTTATGTGCCTTTTCAGCTTGATAAAACCGCCTACTCTCCTGAGCAGGCCTTGCAAGCAGGCACACTTTTCAAGACTCTTAACAAACCTTTTTGCGGAAGGAGTCTTTTGAATGGCTGACAGAAAAAAACTTTTACAAAAGCTCTCCGCTGTTCAGTTTGCAGCATGGGAGCTTCATATGTTTCTTGACACGCACCCTTGCGACAGCACAGCTAACCAAATGTTTCAAAAATATACAGATGAAGCGGCAATGCTTAAAAGAGAATACGAAGCCAAATTCGGACCTCTTACCGCTTCAGGCTCAGACAATGCCGATTGGCTCTGCGACCCATGGCCGTGGGATATTCAAGGAGGTTGCGATTGATATATGTTCACCTATGAAAAAAAGCTACAGTACCCTGTTAACATCAAAAACCCTAACCCTAAGCTCGCACAAATTATAATAACTCAATACGGCGGACCCGACGGAGAATTGGGAGCTTCTCTGCGCTATCTCTCCCAGCGCTTCGCCATGCCTTACCCCGAACTTAAAGGATTGCTTACCGATGTAGGTACATCAGTAACGGAAGTGTCAAAAACTTCCATTTCGGCCTGATTTTTGCATTTTTTTGCTGATTCGATAACAAATTTCCATTTTTGCGGTATCAGATTGAGCTTTACCTCGATTTCTTTGTTTTTATGTATAACCATTTCTTCAAGAATTTCTTTTATGAAGTTTTCGGTTATTTCGCTTGCGTTCATCCAATCCTTAGCATATTCAATGCACTCATTAATAACTCTTGTCATTTCTTGTTTTTCAAATGTGTACTTGCAGCTCTCACCCAGCTCTTCCTCTTTCCTCTGAATTTCCATATCCATACTTGCGGCTTTATCTTTAAATTCTGCCTTGGATATACAGTTGTCAAGGTACAAATCAACCAATGATTTTCGCCTTTCCTTCAGCTTATCAAGGGCGGACTTTTTCATTTCATAATCTTCAATCTCACCCATACTCAAGGCTTCGGAAAGCTGATTTCTCATAGTTTTGAGAATAGATTCAGTGTTAATATCAAGCATCTCAATTATACTCTGCATAATCAGCTTCAGGTCTTTATCTGAAATAGGTTTGCAGTTGCAACCTACCTCTTTACCGCTATAAACATCGATGCGTTTTTTTGTACCGTGCTTCTTTTTGTTGTAGCATTCCCAGAATTTATATCGGCCTCCGCTCTCCAATTTCTTATCGTGGAATACAAAATTATGACCGCACTCGGCACATTTAATTTTACCTGAGAAGCAATATCTTCTGCCAAGCTTTGCAAGTCTTTCCTTGGATGGAGAACGCTTTGCCATTTCAATTTGAGCCATTTCAAAAAGCTCACGGGTTACAATAGGCTCGTGGTGGTCTCTTATAATTACCAGCTCTTCCTGACCTTTGTTCGGCACTTTTTCATGAGTAAGGTAGTTTGGTGTAATGGTTTTCTTCTGAATCAGGTCTCCGCAATATTTTTCGTTTCTGAGTATGCGGAGTATGGAGTTATTCGTCCATCCCATATTATTGAAGCTGGGTATTCCCTCTTCATTAAGCTCTCTTACAATTGTGCTTGTACCTTTATGCTCAACTACATATTTGTGGAATATCTTCTGCACAATTTTTGCTCCTGCATAGTTAACAGAAATCTGACCATCGTTTACATCATAGCCTAACAAATCAGAGCCGAACACAACGCCCTGTTCCATTCGTCTTCTCTGCCCCCACTTAACTCGTTCAGATGTTTTTCTGCTCTCTTCCTGAGCTATTGAAGCCATAATTGTAAGACGCAACTCTGCATCAGGGTCAAGGGTAAACAGGTTATCGTTTGCGAACATAACCCCAACACCGAAGTCTTTCAGTTGACGGGTATAGTAGATACTATCCAACGTGTTTCTTGCAAAACGGCTTATCTCTTTTGTGATGATAAGGTCAAACTTTTTCATCTGAGCATCTACCATCATTCTGTTAAAAGCCTTTCGCTTTTTAGTGTTTGTTCCCGAAATTCCTTCGTCAACATACACATCATAAAGCTCCCACATAGGATTTCTTTCAATGTATTCCTTGAAATATCTTTGCTGACTTTCAAGGGAGTTTGCCTGGTCATCCTTGTCGGTTGACACTCGGCAATACACTGCAACACTCAAAATTCTATCAGTTCTTAAATTCATTTTTTCATCTCCTCGTTATATACATAGTTGGCGATGATTTTCACCATCGCCAACCCAACAATACCACAGGAATCTTCACATATCCATTCACCACAATCACCAATATTTCTGGTTCAGATTTTCCAAATATTTTAACTGTTCGAAAGATATTTTTCCTGTATCGAAGAGGGATTGATAAACCGAATAAAGCAAAGCCTTTTCGTAATCTTTTTTTCCCTCAGCACTTAACGTGTGTTCTGTTTGCTCTGTGCAAACAATCTTGGTCTTACTCAATCCCTCT
>JAZUOA010000112.1:0-2427 GCA_045604445.1 Acutalibacteraceae bacterium | reverse complement strand
ATCAAAATTAACGTAGTTATCATTAATAATCGGTTCTTCATCAAGAGGCTTTTCTTCGTCAGGAAGCTCTGTTTTTTCAATCGCCTTTTTTTCACTCTCTTCACGGCGCATTTTCTTCTTTAATTCTCTTCTGTTTTTCTTTTCTTTTGCATCCTCTGCTACAGCATCATAGGCACCCTTGAAATCCTCTAACTTTTCTTCAGCATAATCACCCATAGCTTGAGCCGGCTTTTTGAGAGTAGATGCAAGACGAATAGCAACTGTACCATAAAATATAAGAACAAGAGCAAGCAAAATAAGCGCAGTAAAAACACCTGCTGCAAGCTTACTACCACCTGTTAAAAGAAGAGAAGTGCCACCAAAAACAGCACCAAGTACACCGAAGCCATAGTGCATTCCTTCGGGATTCAAAGAATAATCCTTGAAAACAGAAAACGCTTCTGAAATTTGTTCACCATATGTAAGAGTCGCATCAACTTTAACAATATGGCAAAGGGCAACAATAAAAACGAAAACTGTTACACCTTCTATTACCCTGTGCTTATATCGACGAGAATCCTTCTTCAGCAAAGAAACAACAGCCGTAAAAATAATGAACAGCGGAACTATAAAAGCAAATATGCCGAAAACTCCAAAGAAGAAATTTCTAAGACTCCCCCAAACGTTTGAACCTTCGATAAATACTACAGCACCCATAAATAACGCAAAGAAAATCGCAATGATATCAGCAATAGTTCTGTGCTGAGAACTAAACAAACTATTTTGAGCCTGTACTTTCTTTTTTCCGGAGGAATTACGGGTATTCTTAGAGGTATTTGTTTTCTTTTTCGTATTATTATTTTTTTGAGCCATTATAATTCCTCCTTATAAAACAATGATTACTCCGCCAACTGTGGCAGAAATACCTAATAAAGTATTGATTAAACCAAACATTTTAAAAAACTTCTCATTAAACGAAAGCGTTATGAGGAGTATTGAGAAAAATGATAAAATTAAACAACAAACAAAACTTATCAAAAGCTGATTAACTGAAATTATTGCTTGAGTTCCGTTTATAAGATTTATCATTGAAAAACCCTTAATCAAAGAAAAGGGTATATTCAAAATTATCGAATACCTCAAACTTTTTTGGTTTGAAACACCAAAAAGGGAACCAAGCGCAGTTGTTACCGCCAAACGAGAAAAACCCGGTACGATCATCGAAAAACACTGAGCCAAACCAATTAAAATAGCAGAAACAGGCGTAATATCCGATTTATTTACTTTAAGAAATCCTGAATTACTTAAAAAAATAATAAATCCACTTAATAAAAATCCAATCCCGCCAAAAAGAAGAAACCGCCCTTTATCGAAAGAAACAAACGGATTTTTGAATATTAAAGGTAAAACTAAAACTGTCACAAAGCTAGAGAGCAGAAGCATTAAAAACATTTTTCTGATTTCACTCATTGAAGAAAACTTCAATGAAAATCTACCTGTAATTACATCTGATATTGAATTCTTAGCTTCATTCAACAAATCAAATAAAACTTTTCTGAAAAAGAAAATCGCTGCAACTGTCGTCGCCATATGTAAAATTACGGAAAAAGCTTCCGCATTAACAGCATCGGCACCGCTTAAAAAAGCCACCGATTTTACAAAGCCTGCACTCGATACAGGGATAAATTCAGTAATACCTTGAATAACTGCAAGTATTACAGAAGCTAAGTTACTCATTCTTACCTCCATTATTTTCCTGGCACATATCTTCTAAATAATCTAACGCAGAAGACAGACCACCAATTTCATTTATCAATCCCTCTTTTACAGCATCATTACCACTTAAAATAGTTCCGAAATCATTGACAAGCTCTTGGTTGTTTAACATAAGCTCTTTAAAACGCTCGGCTTTTATATCTGAATTTCTTGTAACAAAAGCAATTACGCGCTCTTCCATTTTTTTCAGGTACAATAGCGATTGAGGAACGCCGATAATCACGCCATTCATTCTAACGGGGTGAACAGTCATTGATGCAGTAGGTACAATAAACGAGTGTTTTGTTGATACCGCCAGCGGGATACCTATAGAATGGCTACCACCTAAAACTAACGAAACTGTAGGTTTTTTCATACCTGCAATAAGCTCGGATATCGCCAGACCCGCCTCAATATCACCGCCAACTGTATTTAAGATAAGAAGTAAACCGGAAATATCAGGATTTTCTTCAACATCAACAATACGAGGAATAATGTGCTCATATTTTGTTGCTTTATTATTTGGCGGCAATGAATAATGCCCCTCAATTTGACCTATAACCGTTAAGCAATGAAAATATCTTCCCCCATGGTTTACCGTAACGCTGCCATCAAAAAAATCTGATTGTGATTCTTGCTCGCATTCATTTGAATTGCACTCATTTTGTTCAGCTTCAGGGCTATCAGAATTAT
>JAZUOA010000111.1:0-4735 GCA_045604445.1 Acutalibacteraceae bacterium | reverse complement strand
CCCCAGAAAGAGAGTAACAACCTGCCAGAAGTGCATCAGAACCCCCGATATTGAACGAGTTGGTATTACTGCTCGCCACGGCACATATTTTGAAATGCTCGGAAACTTTTCATTTGGTGATTATTTCAAAAAAGAGGTCATTCCGTGGGCTTGGGAATTTTGCACTAAGGTTATGGAAATGGATCCCGATAAAATCTATTGCAGCGTTTACCTTGAAGATGACGAAGCTTACGATATCTGGACCAAAGACGTTGGCGTTAAACCTGACCATATGGTTCGTTTCGGCAAAGAAGATAACTTCTGGGAGCATGGTCGAGGTCCTTGCGGTCCCTGCTCCGAGCTCTACTATGACCGCGGTGAAAAATATGGTTGCGGCAGCCCCGATTGTAAGGTTGGTTGCGAATGCGACCGTTATGTTGAATTCTGGAACCTTGTTTTTACTCAATTTGAAAACGATGGCAAGAATAATTACACTCCCCTTGCAAAGCCCAACATCGACACAGGCATGGGCCTTGAAAGGCTTGCTTGTATCGCTCAGGATGTTAATAACATTTTCGAGGTTGACACAGTTCAGAACATTATGAAACACATAATGGAAATAGCAGGGGTTAAATATCACGAAAACGAAAAGAGCGATATTTCGCTTCGCGTTATTACTGACCATATTCGTTCAACAACCTTTATGATTGGTGATGGCGTTATTCCCTCAAATGTAGGCAGAGGTTATGTTCTCAGAAGGCTCCTCAGAAGAGCTGCTCGCCATGGTAGACTTTTGGGTATTGACAGACCTTTCCTCGCAGAAGTTTGCGAAACTGTTATTAAAGAAAACGAAAATGCATACCCTGTTCTTCGTGAAAAGCAAGATTATGTTATTAAAGTTATTTCAATGGAAGAAAACAGTTTCTATAAAACTATAGATAGCGGTCTCGAGCTTCTTAATGATATGATTAAGAAAACTGAGGGCACCGTGCTTTCGGGTGCGGATGCATTCAAGCTTCAGGATACTTATGGTTTCCCCATCGATTTAACTCGAGAAATCGCCGAAGAAAACGGAATGACAGTTAACAACGAAGAATTCGAAAAACATCTTGCTGATGCTAAAGCTTTGGCAAAATCCTCCCGTAAGGTTGCAGGAACAGAGGGTTGGAAAAGCTCAGATATTTCGTTCAAAGAATGCGATGCAACTGACTTTACCGGTTATTCAGGAACTGAGCAGGTTGGCAAGGTTCTTGCTATTGCCGCAAACGGCGAAAAGGTTGACTACATCGGCATTGATACAGATGCTATAATCGTTCTTGATAAATCTGCTTTCTACGCTGAAAGCGGCGGTCAGGTTGGCGACACAGGTACACTCACCTTTAACGGTTCCGTGTTCACAGTTACAAACACAACCAAAACCGCAGAGGGCGTAATCCTTCACCACGGAACTCTCACAGAGGGCGATGCAATTAACCTCGGTGATATCGTAAAGGGTCAGGTTAATACAGAACGTCGCAAAGCAATTATGAGAAACCACACCGCTGCTCATCTTCTTCAGGCAGCGCTCAGAGAGGCTCTCGGCACTCACGTTGAGCAAGCCGGTCAGCTTGTTAACGAAAATACAGTTCGTTTCGATTTTTCTCATTTCTCTGCTCTTACTGCAGATGAAATTGTAAAAATTGAAAAAAGAGTTAATGAAATTATTCTTTCTGCTCTTCCTGTTATCACAGAAGAAATGAGCATCGATGATGCAAAGAAAAAAGGCGCAATGGCTCTC
Organism: Acutalibacteraceae bacterium; assembly: GCA_045604445.1. GTDB lineage: Bacteria > Bacillota > Clostridia > Oscillospirales > Acutalibacteraceae > DTU089. The sequence continues at coordinate 2,979 of JAZUOA010000111.1, read as the reverse complement.
TTCGGAGAAAAATATGGCGAAACCGTTCGTGTTGTTTCGGCAGGTGATTTTTCAACAGAGCTTTGCGGCGGTACGCATGTTTCCAACACCGGTAACATTGGTCTTTTCCGCATTATTTCAGAATCATCTGTTGCCGCAGGTGTAAGAAGAATTGAAGGCGTAACCGGCTTGGGTGTTCTCGCTCATTTAGATAAGCAAGAAAAGCTTATCCACGATACTGCTAACGCCCTTAAGCTTGCAAATGTTAATGACCTTTGCAACAAAGCAACAGCAGTTGCAGCGGAACTTAAAGAAAAGGAAAAAGAGCTTCAAGAGCTTAAGGCAAAAATTACAAGCGCAAAAGCAGGAGAGCTTTTCGATAACGCAGTAGAAATAGGTTCTGTTAAGCTTATTACCGCAGACATTGGCGAAGCAGATGCCGGAGCTTTACGTTCAATGCTGGATTCTGCAAAGGAAAAGGGAAATAATATAGTTGTTGTTTTAGCAGCAAAGCAACCCGAAAAAGGCACTTGTTCTTTTGCTTGCTACTGTGCAAAGGAAGCTATCGCAAGCGGTGCCCACGCAGGCAACATTGTAAGAGAGGTTGCTAAGGTTGCAGGTGGTTCAGGCGGTGGCAAACCTGATTCGGCTATGGCTGGTGGTAAGGATATAACAAAAATTGCAGATGCTTTATCAGAAGCTAAAAACATTATTGAAAATATATTAAAATAAGGAAGTGTTTTTATGGACTGCATTTTTTGCAAAATAGCTAACGGAGAAATTCCATCAACAAAGGTGTACGAGGATGATTTAGTTGTTGCTTTTAACGATCTGGAACCTCAGGCACCAACCCATATTCTTGTAATTCCTAAAAAGCATATAACCTCGGCAGCAGATATCACTGAAGAAAACAGCGCTGTTATTGCTCATATTTTTGAGGTTATTGCAAAGCTTTCCCAAGAACTTAAATTGGAAAATGGTTTTCGCGTTGTTAATAACTGCGGTGATTCTGCCGGTCAAACCGTTAAACATATTCATTTTCACCTTTTAGCAGGTAGAAATTTCTCATGGCCCGCAGGTTGATGTTATAAAATGACGGCAGAGTGAAAAGCTCACTCTATGAAAGGAAAATAAAAATGAAAAGACCGATGCTCATTTCAGGCATATCCTTGGCATTGTCTTGCTGTATTTTCGCATTTTCGGGAATACGCGCGGCAATCGCTTTGGCTATTGCAGGAGCATTGGTCTTTATTTTATATTTTATTAAACCACTTAATTTAAAGGATAAAATCATTATTCCTGTTATTTGCTTTTCTGTTATTTTAGGCTCATTAACCTTTATTTGCTACAGCAACACTAAAATTTTGCCTTTTGAGCAATATAACTATAGTGAAGCTATCGTTTCAGGTAAGGTAAATGATATTCCTGTTTCAGTAACGGATACCACCATAAAATTCACACTGAAAAGTGATGCAATAAACGAAGATACGGTAAACACAAAAATAACCGTCTATGCTCCCCGAAAATACCTCAAAATCATTAACCCATTTGATTATATAACCATTGAAGATGCATTTTTAATGTTGCCTTATGATGATTCCGGAAATTTAAATGCTTCGAGTTTTTCGGACGGTGTTGTTTTAGAAGCAGATGCAACAGAAATAGAGGTTCTTTGGGAATGCACTAAAACACCATATTATTATTGTTTAAAGCTACGGCAAAACTTAACCGAAAAAATAAACCAATATCTTCATCCAAACGAAGCGGGTTTTTTAAACGGTATGCTGTTTGGTGATAAAAGCCAATTACAAAACGATACTCTTTCTGATTTTCGCGCAGGAGGAATTGCCCACTTATTAGCTGTTTCAGGCTTGCATACTTCTATGTGGTGCGGTTTCCTTATAGCCTTTTTATCTCTTTTTAAAATAAAAGAAAAAATAATAAACTTTATTTGCATAATGTTTCTATGCGCCTTTTGTATTATTTCTGCTTTTACCCCTTCGGTATTAAGAGCCTCGCTGATGATGCTTCTGGTTCTTTTAGCTCCGTTTTTCTCGCGAAGGCAGGATTCTTTAAATTCCTTAGGCTTTGCAATAACTGTTTTACTATTAGCAAACCCGTATATTATTCTTTCTGTAAGCTTTCAGCTTTCGGTTTGTGCAACCTTCGGTGTTCTGTTATCAGAAATCCCAACAGAACTGCTTTTACGCAAGAAAATTAAATTCTCCAACAAAATACTTTCAGCTTTTGTTTTATACATAGCTTCAAACCTTTTAATAAGCGCACTTGCAGGAATTTTCACTGCACCTGTAAGCGCATATTACTTCGCAGTTTTTAGCCTTGTTTCCCCTATAACGAATCTTCTTTGTGTGAAAATTGCCTTTTGGGGTATGATGACAGGCTTTATCGGCGCTATACTCTCTTTTATTCCTGTATTCCGGATAAAAACTATTGTTATTTATATTTTCAAGGCAGCATCTCTCCTCTTAAACACCGTAATAAAAATCGCAGATTTCATAACAAGCTTTAAATTTGCCACAATACCCATTCATAAAGAAACCCTTGCTTCAGGATTCGCAATTTTAACTATTTCAATTCTTTTAATTTTTTTACTTTATAAAAAACATAAACCTCATCTTATTAAAATAACTGCCGTATTATCCTGCGCTTCAATTGTTTTATTTACTTTCGCGCCTCTTACCAATCGCTTTGGAACAACCCTTACCATTTATAATGTAGGCAACGGAATAAGCTTTACCGTGCGTTCGGGTTTGAAATATGCTTTTTTCAATTTAGGCGCAGAGGAATATAATATAAACCATAAAACATTACCATTAGCCACTTGCGAAAGCCTTGATTTCTTATATATTTCTGCATATGGTATTTGTGATTCAGTTTCTGAAGCAATGATATCTCCGACTCCCGCCGAAACCGTTATTACACCACAGGTAAAAGGTGCGTTCAATGAAAATGATATTTCCTTGCCTGCAAACACAATTA
>JAZUOA010000110.1:0-21392 GCA_045604445.1 Acutalibacteraceae bacterium | reverse complement strand
TTTATGCACCGGGTAAGGAAAAGGTAACATATGTTCAGATGACAGCAGAGAAGGCAGTTAAGGTTGTTGCAAACCACCTTGTAAACGGTGAGGTTGTTACAGAGTATACTGTCGGCGCTGTTACCGAATAAGGAGGAAAGTGAAAATGTATCGTTCTCATGTACTTGTCTGCGGCGGTACCGGTTGTACCTCCAGCCACAGCGGTGAAATCATCGATGCTTTAAATGCAAAGATTACTGAGCTCGGTCTCGGAGAAGAAATCCAGGTTGTAAGAACAGGTTGCTTCGGTCTTTGTGCTTTAGGCCCGATTATGATAGTTTATCCCGAAGGCTGCTTCTACAGCGAGGTTAAGGTTGAAGACGTTCCCGAAATGGTTGAAGAGCATCTTCTTAAGGGCAGAATTGTTAAAAGACTTCTTTACAGTGAGACTGTAACTGAAAACGAAGTTAAGCCCTTAAATGAAACAAACTTCTACAAAAAACAGCATCGTGTTGCTCTTCGCAATTGCGGTGTTATTGACCCTGAAAATATTGAAGAATATATCGCTTACGATGGTTATCAGGCTCTTGCAAAAGCTCTTACTCAGATGACTCCCGAAGATGTTATCAAAACTGTTATTGATTCAGGTCTTCGCGGAAGAGGCGGCGGCGGATTCCCCACCGGTAGAAAATGGAGCTTTACAGCAGCTAATAAAGCTGACCAGAAATATGTTGTATGTAATGCTGACGAAGGTGACCCCGGTGCATTTATGGACCGTTCAGTTCTTGAAGGTGATCCCCACTGCCTTGTTGAAGCAATGGCTATTTGCGGTTATGCAACAGGCGCAACTGAGGGTTATGTTTATGTTCGTGCTGAATATCCTATCGCGGTTCAGCGTTTGCAGAAGGCTATTGATGACGCTCGCGAATATGGTCTTCTCGGCAAAAACATATTTGGTTCAGGCTTCGATTTTGACCTTTTCATCCGTCTTGGTGCAGGCGCATTCGTTTGCGGTGAGGAAACAGCTCTTATGACTTCAATTGAAGGTAACCGTGGTGAGCCTCGTCCTCGTCCTCCTTATCCGGCAGTTAAGGGTCTTTTCGGCAAGCCTACAACTGAAAACAACGTTGAAACATTCGCTAACATTCCTCAGATTATTCTTCATGGTGCTGAATTCTTCAACACAATGGGTACTGAAACCAGCAAGGGTACAAAGGTATTTGCTCTTGGTGGTAAAATCAACAATACAGGTCTTGTTGAGGTTCCTATGGGAACAACTCTCCGCGAAATCGTTGAAGATATCGGCGGCGGTATTCCTAAAGGCAAGAAATTTAAAGCAGCTCAGACAGGTGGCCCCTCCGGTGGATGCCTTCCTGCAGATCTTCTTGATATCGAAATTGACTACGACAACCTTGTTGCAAAAGGTGCGATGATGGGTTCAGGCGGTCTTATCGTTATGGACGAAGATGACTGTATGGTTGATATTGCTAAGTTCTTCCTTAAATTTACTGTTGATGAATCCTGCGGTAAATGTACTCCTTGCCGCGTTGGTACAAGAAGACTTCTTGAAATTCTCGAAAAAATTACAAGCGGTAAGGGCACAATGGAAGACCTTGACAGAATGGAAAAGCTTTGCCATTACATCAAAGATAACTCTCTTTGCGGTCTTGGTCAGACAGCTCCCAACCCCGTTCTTTCAACTTACGAGCGATTCAAAGATGAATATATTGCTCACGTGGTTGATAAAAAATGCCCTGCAGGCGTATGTAAGGATCTTGTTACATTCTCTATTGATAAAGACAAATGTATCGGTTGCGGTATCTGCGCAAAGAACTGCCCCGTTGACGCTATAACAAGAACAGAATACATTGCCCCCGGTCACAAACTCGCATCATTCTCTATTGATACAGATAAGTGCGTAAAATGTGGCGTTTGTGTTGGCAACTGTAAATTTAAAGCAGTAATTAAATAAGGAGGAACTAATGATGGAAAACAAAGTAAATATTAAAATCAACGGCTTTGATTATCAGGTTCCTGCCGGTTCAACAATTCTCGAAGCCGCTCATTCAGTAGGTATCGAAATTCCTACTCTTTGCTATCTTAAAGAAATCAATGCTATCGGTGCTTGCCGTATCTGCGTTGTTGAGGTTAAGGGGGCAAGAAGCCTCGTTGCTGCTTGCGTATTCCCTGTTAACGAGGGTATGGAAATTATTACTAATTCTCCTAAAGTTATTGAAGCAAGAAAAACAACCCTTGAGCTTATTCTTTCAACTCATAAAAAAGAATGCCTCTCCTGCGTAAGAAGCGGAAGCTGCGAATTACAAAAGCTTTGCCATGAATACGGCATTGAAAACGAAAACGCTTTCGCAGGCGAGTTCATCAATTATGCTATTGATGACAGTGCATCTCATATGTATCGCGATAATGAAAAATGTATCCTTTGCCGCCGTTGTGTTGCAGCTTGCGAAAAAATCCAGGATGTTTCAGTTATCGGTGCTAATGCCCGCGGATTTGATACTCATATCGGTTCTGCTTTTGAGTATAAGCTTGGTGATGTTGCTTGTATTTCTTGCGGTCAATGTATTACCGCTTGCCCCACAGGCGCTCTTTCTGAAAGAGATGATACTCAGAAGGTATTTGCAGCTCTTAACGATCCCACTAAGCATGTTGTTGTTCAGACTGCTCCTGCGGTTCGCGTAGGCCTTGGTGAAGAGTTCGGTTATGAAATGGGCTCTATCGTTACAGGTAAAATGGTTGCTGCTCTTAAAATGCTCGGCTTCAACGGTGTGTTTGATACAAACTTTGCTGCTGACCTTACAATTATGGAAGAAGCAACAGAGTTCCTTGCAAGATTTAAAGAGGGCAAAAATCTTCCTCTTATCACATCTTGCTCACCCGGTTGGGTTAAATATTGCGAGCATTATTACCCTGAATTTATTCCGAACCTTTCTTCATGCAAATCTCCTCAGGGTATGTTCGGCTCAGTAGCTAAAACTTACTATGCTGAAAAAATGGGCATTGATCCTAAGGATATCTTTGTTGTATCTGTAATGCCCTGTACTGCTAAGAAGTTTGAAGCAGAAAGAGTTGACCATAGCGCAGTAAGAGGTCTTCCTGATATTGATGCTTCAATAACAGTAAGAGAGCTTGCAAGAATGATTCGCAAAGCAGGCATAAACTTTAATGCTATCCCCGAGGCTGAATTTGATGCTCCATTCGGACTTGCATCAGGCGCAGGTACAATTTTCGGTGCAACAGGTGGCGTTATGGAAGCTGCTCTTCGTACTGCATACGAGGTTGTTACAGGCAAAGAGCTTGCAGACTTTGCAACATTCAAGGCAGTTCGTGGCGTTGAAGGTGTTAAAGAAGCTTCTTATGACCTTGATGGTGTAACAGTTAATGTTGCAGTTGCTTCCGGCCTTGCTAATGCAAAGAAAGTTCTTGAAATGGTTAAGAACGGCGAAAAGAAATATGATTTCATCGAAATCATGGCTTGTCCCGGTGGTTGCGTAAACGGTGGCGGTCAACCTATCGTTCCTGCAGTTGTTCGCAACAATGTTGATGTAAGAGCTGTTCGTGCAGCAGGTCTTTACAAGGATGATGAAAATCTTCCTGTAAGAAAATCTCACAACAACCCCGACATTAAAGCAATCTATGATGATTTCTTTGGTGAGCCCGGTAGCCATAAGGCACACGATATACTCCACACAGGATATACCGAAAGAGCTAAATATTAAGCTATAAAAACTCTCCGTTACAAGTTTTATAAAAACTTGTAACGGAGATATTTTTTTGATATACTGTAGGTTGAGAGGCGGTGTTGTTTTGGAAAAGAAAGGTGCTTTAGTAATTGAGCCTGTTGCGGTTATAAAAAATGGTTATAAAGAAAAATTCGGAGTTCCCCGCCAAAGCGGACTTGCGCCTTCAGTAAAATCAAAAGTCGAATTTTACCCGGATTATCGCGATGAAAATATTATCAGGGATATAGAACAGTATTCTCATCTTTGGCTTGTTTGGGGCTTTTCTGAGAATGAAAAGAAATGGTCGCCTACGGTAAGACCGCCTAAATTAGGTGGTAATAAAAGAGTGGGTGTTTTTGCAAGTCGCTCACCATTTCGCCCTAATCCTATAGGACTTTCCTGTGTTAAATTGGAATCGGTTGAGGATAGCAAAAACGGAAAGGCTCTTATTGTAAGCGGTGCAGATATAAAAGACGGAACACCGATATATGACATCAAGCCGTATTTACCTTATGTTGATAGCATCCCTGAGGCTTTAGGCGGTTTTTCTGAGGAACATAAAAACGATTCTGTTATGGTTGAAATTCCCGAATCAATAAAAACGGGGCTACCTGAGAAAATGATAACAGAAATAACTGAACTTTTGGCTTTGGACCCCAAGCCATCTTATCAAAATGATGAAAAGAGAATTTATGGCTTAGCTTATGAAGATATGCAAATTAAATTCAAATATGAAAATAATTCTATAAAAGTAACGGAAATTGCGAGAGATTAAGATGTTTATTATAAAACCGGATTTTTATGATGATTTTAAATGCATTGCCGGAGGATGCAAGGATTCATGTTGCATCGGTTGGGAGATAGATATTAACACCGATGCATTAGAAAAATACAATAATATGCATACGGCTCTGGGAGAAGAAATCCGCTCTAAAATAACAAGGTCTGAGGATGGCAGTTATTGCTTTGAACTTTGCGAAAATGATAGGTGCCCTTTCCTTGATGAAAACAACCTTTGTAGGATTATAAAAGCTCGGGGCGAAGAAGACCTCTGCGATATTTGCAAGGAGCACCCGCGGTTTTATAATGAGTTTGTGGGGGTAACAGAGTGTGGCTTAGGGCTTTGCTGCGAAGAAGCCTGTCGGTTGCTTTTGGAAAAGGATAATATTTTTTCACTTGTTGAGGAAAGAGACGGAGAAAAAATTCTTTTAGAAACCAAAGAAGATGTTTTAGAATCAGATACATATATTTATGTTTCTGCTGTCAGGGATGAGTATTTTAAAATACTTGCCAAAAATGATTTGGGCCTTGAGGAAAAGGAAGCTGCAATTTTAGAATATACCGAAAAAGCTTTTGGTGTAAAATGCACATTGAGAAATGACAGAAATAACATAAATTACTATTTAAAAACAGAACCTATAAACAGTCAATGGACTTTTTTAATAAATGATTTATTCGAAAATTCAGAAAAATATTTAAAAATAGAAGAAGAGTTTGACAGAACTGAAGAAAACGATAATTCGTATTCCTTGATTTTAGCGTATATAATTTATCGCCATTTTATAAACTCTGTTTTTGATAAAGAGTTTGCAAGGCGAATAGCGTTTTGTATTGAGGCGGTAAGGTTTATTAAGCTATGCGACATAAAAACCTTTTATGAAAAAAGCAAATTGGAGCTTTCTGATAGAATAGAAAATCTTAAAAACTGGTCAAAACAAATTGAGTATAGCGAAGAAAATACTGATTTGTTGATTTACGGAGAATAATATGGCAAAGCAAGAAAAAACAAACGCAATGCGTATTTTAGAACAAAAGAAAATACATTATGAAATTCACGATTACACTGAAAGCGGTGCAATAGCGGGAGAGGATGTTGCCAGGGTTCTTGGGGAAAATCCTGATGAGGTTTTTAAAACACTTGTTACTATCGGGAGATCCAAACAGAATTATGTTTTTCTCGTTCCTGTAAATAAAGAATTAAACTTAAAAAAAGCGGCAAGTGCCGTTAACGAAAAAAATATTGAAATGATAAAATCTAAAGAATTATTAGGCCTTACCGGTTATATTCATGGCGGTTGTTCGCCTATAGGAATGAAAAAAAACTTTGCTACAGTTATTGATTCCTCTGCAGAAGGCTTTGAGAAGCTTCTTTTTAGCGGTGGAAGAATAGGTTTGCAGGTGGAGGTAGCAGTAAAGGATTTAGAAAAGGTTATAAAATATAAATTTGCGGATATTACATAATAAAAGGTGGATGCGCAAAAACATAAAAGTAAGGGACTTTCGCAGGCTTCAAAGCCTGTAAAAGTCCCTTTTGCTTTATAATATATTCATTATTTCTTTTAATGTGTTTACCGTGTGCGTAGGATTGATGCTTTCGGGTAGCTCATCTGCATTTTTATTAAACCAAATGCAGTCCAAACCATAATTTAAAGCTCCGGTTATATCGGCTGAAATGCTGTCACCGATAAGCATAACTGATTCTTTTTCGGGGTTATTCAATTTATCGAAGCAATAGTCAAAAAACTCCGTTGCGGGTTTTTGAATGCCTATATCCTCAGAAAGAAAAATATCTTTAAAGTATTTTCTGAAATTACCGATTTTCAATCTGCTTTCCTGAACAAAACGGAATCCGTTTGAAACTATGTAGAGGTCGTATTTGGAATAGAGGTAATCCAATAATTCGTAAGCACCTTCTACTGCGTAAGCTCCCTGGGCTACACCGTTTTCAAATTTTTCCTCAATAATCGTTCCATCATAATTTATTCCCAGCTTTTCGAGAATAATATTCCAACGGTTTGCCCGCAGTTCAGTTTTTGTTATTTCGCCTTTTTCGAGCCTTTTCCATATTTTAACGTTTTCAGTTATAAAGGTTTCGAAAACTTTTTCGGTATATGTAAATCCGAGCTCTTCAAATATGTTTATTATGGAATGCCTTGCGCATTCATTAAAATCTATTAAGGTGTTATCAAGGTCAATAAGTAGAATTTTTTTCATGCTTTTATACCGCCAAGGCTTTATTTACCATATTCTGATAGGTCTGAGGGGTGATGCTGTCAGCAATCGTTCCGTTTGCTGCGTATATTTCATTTTCAGTGGGGATTTTATTATTGGTGGAGTAACGCTGGGCTTCCTGAACATCTAAAGCATCGCAAACACTATCTCCGTTAATGTCACCATTAACTATAATTGTAAGAGTGGAAACATCTGCACCGTTATTTGAAACAGTGACGATTGCTCCTGTGCCTAAAAAGGGCGAGGAATCTGCAACTGAAACAGAGGTTGAGCCGGAAGCAGTAACCAAGCTGTTAATATTATCGCAGGTGAAAACATCGGTAAATACAAGACATTTAATATAATCTATTTCGCTTAAATTTGTTGCTGTTACTGAAATAGTAGGTATAGTAGCTTCTTCGAGCTTTAAGGCGCAATTTATACATTCCGTATGTTTTAAGCCTGTTGCAGTTAATGTGGGACCGGGCGAAATTATCCAATCAGAAGCAACGTGGTGCACCTTTGTTTGAGTGTAGTTAGCCTTTGTGTCTTTTTCATAATTAGGAGTGTTAAGAACCTCGCAAATAAGCTTACAATCATCAAACTTAAAACCAAATATACCGTAATATGATTGCGCGAGGGTAGGGGTGAAAACTACGGTTGATTCACCTGTTTTTGTATCATATTTATAAATAGCGTCAGGTAATGAGAATAAAAGATTTTTTCCGTCAGAAGCTAAGAATGAATAGTTTAATGGCCAATATTCATTGGCGGAATATTTCCAGGTTCCGCTGACGCTTCGGCATACAGTTGTAACACCGTTGCTTATTTTGTTTAAGGTTGCGGCTATGCTGTCTATATAATAGATTTCGTTGTCAATAAGCTGGAAGGCTGCGTTTGAATTATGCCAATAGTAGCTGTCAAAGGTTGTGTCGTTAGGCGAGGTGTCATAGTCTACGATACCATCTTCGGAGATATGGTTTGTTTCGACCATTCCTTCGCTTGACCTTAAAAAATTGTTGTGGTAAACCCTGCCGCTTTTATCCCAAATGGGGTCGTCCCAGGTGACGTCAACATGATATGAGGAATTGTTGACATAAACAATATTCCATGCGTGGTTAATATTATCTGAACTGCAATAATAACTGTCTATGCCAACCTGCCATAAAAGATAGTCATAAGCAAGGGCATAGCCCATACAAACAGCTGTTTTTTTAGCAAACACGCCGTAGGCAGAATAAGATTCAGGGGGGATTGTTTGGTTATTATAACCGGAGATATCATATTCGCACCATACTACTAATCGGTCGTGTAATAAAAGTGCTTTTTCAACGTCAGAAAGCTTATTGTTGCCCTTAATACCTCTTAATAAAGTATTAGCGCCTTTGTAAAATTCGGGTAACATAGCGGCATATTCAGTTGCTGTAAATCGATAAGTGGGAGTTATCGATTTCATATAGCCACCGCTTACTGAGCCTCCGAGTTTGTTGCCGGTGTGGAAAATTTCAGGCGTTTCGTTAAAAATGAAACGGTTGATTACACCGAGAGTAGTAGAGGTGTAAGGAATTTTGAATTTCGAGATATCTAAGCTTGCGGGGCAAGAGGCAAGCCCTTCAATAAGGTATGCTCTGAATTCATCAATATCAACATAATTTTTTAGTTCTTCAACATTAGGACCGGCGGTTGCATAAAGGGGAAGGCTTTCGGTATCTAAAACGATTTCTGCCGATTCAGCCGAAGCGCATAAAGGGATAAAACAAATGATAATAAAAGATAGAATAGTTGAAATAACTTTTTTGCTTCCATTTGCCATATAATTCACTTCCCGATTTTATTATTGCTTGATTACATTATATTTTAAATATGCTTATAAGTCAATCGGTTAAAATTCATTCGTGTTTTGTGAAAACTAAAAACACCGCCAAAATACATTGGCGGTGTTGTGGTTATAGCTCTAAAAGCTTGTCTGCAATGTTATCTAACCAATTGCCATCGAAAAGCTCGATTGCGCCTGCATCAACAGCAGCAGCAAGCTTGTTATTTATCGGGATTCTTGCAACTGTGTCAACGTTATATGCTTTTGCAATTTCGTCCATATGGCTTTCGCCGAATATGGAATGCTTTTTGCCGCAATCGGGGCATTCGAAATAAGCCATATTTTCAGCAAAGGCAATAAGCGGAATGTTCATAAGACCTGCCATTTTAGCGGCTTTTTCAACAATCATTCCAACAAGCTCTTGAGGAGAAGCAACAATTACTATACCATCAAGGGGAAGGCTTTGGAAAACTGTGAGAGGAACATCGCCTGTTCCGGGAGGCATATCAACAAACATAAAGTCAACATCGTTCCAGATAACATCTGTCCAGAATTGTTTAACAGCACCGGCAATTACCGGGCCTCGCCAAACAACAGGGTCGGTATCGTTTTCAAGAAGAAGGTTAACTGACATAATTTCAATACCGGTTTTTGTTTTACAGGGAATAATGCCGTTTTCTGTTCCTTGGGCCTTTTCTTTGATGCCGAAAGCCTTTGGGATTGACGGACCTGTAATATCAGCGTCAAGAACTGCCGCTTTGAAACCGCGCCTTTGCATTGTAACAGCCAAAAGCGAGGTAACAAGGGATTTACCTACACCACCTTTACCGCTGACTACACCTATAACTTTTTTCACGCTGGAAAGCTCATGCGGCTTTTCAATAAGGCTTTCAGGTTGTTGCCTTGAAGAACAGTTTTGGCTACATGTGCTGCAATCGTGTGTGCATTCGCTCATTTAAATCATCTCCTAAAAATAACGATAATATGATACCATAATATTATTTAAATATCAACGAGAATTGTGGGATTTTTCAAAAGAAAACAAGGGTTTTTATTTTTCTTTTTTAGTATTGACTTTTTACGGCGTTTTATATATAATGCTATGGTGTATGAAAACATCAAATACAGGTTAAAATTTACTCTACTACTTCTAATACTTCGTAAAAACAGCCTGAAAAACAGATAGGAGAATAAAAAATGAAAAGAACTTATCAGCCCAAGAAAAGACACAGAAAGATGGAACATGGCTTCCGTAAAAGAATGGCAGACAGAAACGGTCGCAAGGTGCTTGCTCGCCGCCGTAAAAAAGGCAGAAAACAGCTCACATACTAATTCGGGAGAGTAATGTGTCAGACTTCGTCACGCTTAACTGCAATTCCGACTATCGTCGGTTATACAATAGAGGAAAGGCTATAACTGATCCTGCGCTGGTTATCTACTATTCTAAGAACCGCGCGGGAATTTGCCGTATTGGTATAACAACAAGTAAAAAAATCGGCAATGCAGTTGAACGTAACCGTTCCCGCAGAGTTATAAAAGAAGCTTTTCGTAAGGTTGCACCTATGGTGGAGCCTTGCTATGATATTGTTTTTGTTGCTCGGTCTAAAACGAAGTTTGTAAAAAGCACACGCCTTGAAGAAACTATGCTTCGCATTTTTTTGCAGGAAGGTCTCATTCAATCGGAGAGTGGCTGCGAATGAAAAACTTTTTAACGAGCTTAATAAGATTTTATCAGTGCCGTATTTCGCCGCTTTTCGGCGCAAGGTGCAGATTTTATCCAACCTGCTCTCAATATGCTCTTGAAGCAATTAACATACACGGTGCATTCAAGGGTAGCATTCTGGCAATCAGAAGGCTTATGCGTTGCAATATTTTATTTCCAGGCGGAGTTGACCCCGTTCCACCGAAGAAGGATAAAACCGAATAAATTTATCCTCTTCCAATGAAACGAAAGGATTTTATTCTAATGGATATTATCAGAGAATTTCTCACACCGATTTTTGCGCTCCCGTTGCATTTGTTTTATAACCTTACAGGTAGCTATATTTTAGCAATTATTTTGCTTACGGTAATAGTAAGATGCGCTCTTTTGCCTGCATCAATCAGCCAACAGAAAAATAGTGCAAAACAGGTGCGCCTTAATACAAAGGTTAACAAAATAAAGCAAAAGTACGCAGGCAATCAACAGAAAATTCAAGAGGAGACCCAGGCTCTTTATCAAAGAGAAGGCTTTGGTGCTGCCAATATGGGTTGCGCACCTCTTTTAATTCAGATGCTTGTTATGATTGGTCTTTACGGCGTTATTTACGCCCCTCTTTCAAGCGTTCTTCGTATCAGCACCGATACAATCGAAAAAATAAAAACTGCTATGGGTATCGTTATCGAAACCGGTAGCAAGAATGCAAATAATGCAAGAATGGTTGAGCTTCAAATTCTCAATGAATTTGAAAAAGTAGGCGATAAATTAACAGGTGTAATTGATACTGAAACCATTACTGCTATCAGCGAATTCAGAGAAAAATTCACTATTTTTGGTCTTGATCTTTCAGTTACTCCTGATAAATCAACCATAAGTATGTATTGGCTTATTCCTATTCTTGCTTTTGCAACGGCTATGCTTTCTTCCGTGTTTATGTATATGCGCCAAAGGAAGCAGAATCCTGAGATGGCAAAGAATCCCTCTATGGGTTGTATGACTTTTATGTCGCCGGTTATGTCACTTGTATTTACATTTATGTTCCCTGCAGGTGTAGGCTTTTATTGGGTGATTTCAAACGTGCTGTCATTCATTCAGCAGGTTGTTCTTACTTACCTTTACAGCCCTAAAAAGGTAATCGCTCAACAAATGGTTGATGAAACGGTTATCAGGCGTTCTAAAGAAAATAACACGAAGCGCCGTGTCGAGATAGAAAAGAAATAAGGTGTAATTTATGATAAAAGAAGCTATTGGTGTAGCATCATCGGTTGACGAGGCAAGAAAAATTGCCGTTGAAAATCTTCACGCACCTATTGATGCAGATGTTCAAGTTGAGATTATTGCTTTTCCAAAAAAGAAGGTTTTAGGTCTTTTTGGTGGCTCGGATGCCAAGGTGAAAGCTTATTATGATGATGGCGTAGCAGAGCCTAAGGTAGCTCAGGCACCTGCAAAAAAATCTGCTCCCGAGAAAAAAACAGCTCCTAAGAAAAACAATGAAAAGAAAGCTCAGCCTAAAAATGAAGCTCCTAAAAAAGAGGAGACCCCTAAGGTTGATATTTCTTCTATTGAAGCTAAGGAAACAGAAGCAACTGCTTACCTTAAGAGTATTCTTGAGGGTATGGGCTTTACCGAGGTAATTGTTCTTGCAAGAGAAGCAGAAGAGGATATCTATTTTGAAATTACTTGCGGCGAGGATAATGGCAACATCATCGGCAGACGTGGCGAAACCCTTGATGCGTTGCAGTATCTCACCCGACTTTTTGTTAACAAATCAGGCAATAATAAGAGAGTTTCTCTTAATGTTGGTGATTACAGAAAGCGCCGCGAGGAAACTCTCAGAGCGCTTGCAAAAAGGCAGGCAAACCGTGTTCTTAAATATGGTAGAAGCACAGCTCTTGAGCCTATGAACCCTTATGAAAGAAGAATTATTCATACCGCAATTCAAGAGGTTGAAGGCGTTACCTCTCATTCTGTTGGCGATGGTGACAGAAGAAGAGTTGTTATTACTCCGGAGGGTGGAGAAACAAGGCACGGCGGTTACAGAAATGACCGAAGAGGTTCTCGCGAGAGAAAAGCTCCCTATGTTCCTCAGGTTTCTTCAGAACCCAGAGAGCAAAAGGTTGATGCAGTTTCATCTTCGCGATATGGTAAAATTGAACCTAAAAAGCCTGTAGACGAAGAATAATTATTGACAAAATCACAAAAGAGGTTTATTATTTAATAAACGATATATATTAAAGCGTTGACGAAGATAGTAAGGATATTATTCTTTTCAGAGAGTGTGTCGGTTGGTGAAAGATGCAAAAGGATTTATCCCCAAAACCACTTCTGAGTGTGGTGCGAAGCGCAAGATAAGCACCGCCGTTTGAGCCGCGTTAAGGCTTCTCGAGTGGCAACAGGTAAACTACTGTTGCAATTTGGGTGGAACCGTGGAGTAGTTGCACTTCACCCCAAATGCCTAAGGCATTCAGGGTGAGGTGCTTATTATTTTATAAAAAATGAAAGGATTGATATATATGATTAAAATCAAACTTCGTGATGATATTAAGGAATTTGAATGCGGCATAACACCTGCTGATATATGTAAAGAAATCAGTATGGGGCTTTATCGTAACCTTTGCGCTTGCCTTATTAACGGACAGAGTGCAGATATCCGCACTCCTTTGAACGAGGATTGCGAGATTGAGTTTCTCACCTTTGATTCTGAAGAGGGTAAGCATGCTTTTTGGCATACTGCCTCTCATATTCTTGCTCAGGCGGTTAAGCGCCTTTATCCCGAAGCAAAGCTTGCGATAGGTCCTGCTATTGACAATGGCTTTTATTATGATATCGATAGCGATGTTTCCTTCACTCCCGAGGCTCTTTTGAAAATTGAGGCAGAGATGAAGAAAATAGTTAAAGAGGATTTACCTTTGGAAAAATTTGAAATGGAGCCTCAGGCTGCCATTGAAGAAATGAAGTCCAAGGGAGAAATTTATAAGGTTGAGCTCATTGAGGAGCATGCCGGCAAAAATGAACCCATCAGTTTTTATAAGCAGGGCGAGTTTGTTGATGTTTGCGCAGGTCCTCATATTCCCTCAACGGGCAGAGTGAAGGCTTTTAAATTGACTGCTTGCACAGGCGCTTATTGGCGCGGTGACCAGAATAACAAAATGCTTCAGCGCGTATATGGAACTGCATTTCCTAAAAATGCAGAGCTTGAGGAGCATCTTCAAAGAGTAGAAGAGGCAAAGAAGCGCGACCACAATAAACTTGGTAGAGAGCTTGAAATTTTTACAACTGTTGACTCTATCGGACAAGGTCTTCCGATTCTTCTTCCTAAGGGAACATTTATTGTTCAGACACTTCAGAGATTTGTTGAGGATGAAGAAGCCAAAAGAGGTTGGGTTCGCACAAAAACTCCGCTTATGGCAAAGAGCGATCTTTATAAAATTTCAGGCCACTGGGACCACTATAAAGATGGTATGTTTGTTTTAGGTGATGAGGAAAAAGATGATGAAGTTTTTGCTCTTCGTCCTATGACTTGTGCCTTCCAGTATCAAGCATATCTTAACAGAGCTCGTTCTTACCGCGACCTTCCTATGAGGTTGGCAGAAACATCAACTCTTTTCAGGAACGAGTCTTCAGGCGAAATGCATGGTCTTATCCGTGTTCGTCAGTTCACTATTTCAGAGGGTCACTTAATGTGCCTTCCAGAGCAGCTTGCCGATGAATTCAAGCGTTGCCTTGATCTTTGCATATTTATGCTTAAAACTCTTGGTCTTTATGAGGATGTTTCTTATCGATTCTCTCAATGGGATCCGGATGATAAAGAAAAATATATCGGTACAAAAGAGCAGTGGGATGAAGCGCAGGGTATTATGAAAGAAATTCTTGATGATATCGGCCTTGACTACAAGGTTGGTGTTGGTGAAGCCGCTTTCTATGGTCCTAAGCTTGATATTCAGATTAAGAATGTTTACGGCAAGGAAGATACTCTTATTACAATTCAGATTGACCAGATGCTTGCTGAAAAATTTGGTATGGAATATGTTGACCGCGACGGCACAAAGAAGAATCCTTATATTATCCATAGAACCTCAATTGGTTGCTATGAAAGAACGCTTGCTCTTCTTATTGAAAAATATGCAGGTGCATTCCCCATGTGGCTCGCTCCTGCGCAGCTTAGAATTATTCCTATTTCAGAATGGCATCACGATGCTTGCTTCGAGCTCAAGAAAGAGCTTGAAGAAAAAGGCTTCCGCGTAACTGTTGATGACAGAAGCGAAAAAACAGGCTATAAAATCCGCGAAGCTCAGCTTCAGAAGATTCCTTATATGCTTGTTCTCGGCGATAAAGAAATTGAAAATAAAGAAGTTGCAGTACGTGGCAGAAAGGCCGGCGATATGGGCACTATGAGCGTTGAAGCGTTTATTCAGATGGCTCAAAAAGAGGTAGATGAGAAGATTATTAATTGATACGCATCTATTAAACTAAGTTTGCCTTACGGCAAGTGAAGTTCACAAAAGTGAGTGAATTTACTTCGTAGTGAAGTTTGCTGAATTTGCTTTTTATCGTAAATATTTAATTATAAAAAAGGCTGTAAAAAACGAAAAGTTTTTTACAGCTTCTTTTGTTGTAATTTTGGGATTTGCTTGTTATAATGTAGAAAAAGGGGGATTTATTTCCCTTGCTATGATTTATCGATTTTTGAAAATGTTACGGGAATCAAAGCACAATAAAAAATGGTCGGAGAAATTCCGACCATTTAATTTTTTTGTTTATTTATTATTTTTTCGTCCTCGTCATCCGGCGTTTACACGCTTGCTTCGTAGCCTTCATCAACAATAGCTTTGATTAAGATATCATCAGAGATATCTTTTAAAAGAGTAACTTTTGCAATGCTTTCTTGGTGGCTTGCGGTTGCATTTTCAACGCCGTCAATCGCAGTAAGTGCTTTAACAACATGGGCTTCACAACGAGGGCACATCATACCATTAACTTTGATAGTTTTTTCCATAATATCATTTCCTTTCTTTTCGGGTTCGGTATCTTTTACCGAACTAATGTTTTTATTGCTGTTGCTTTTCAGAATTTTTGATTTGAAAAATCTTAATCTTAAAGCGTTTGTTACAACGCAAAGTGAGCTTAAGCTCATTGCTGCAGAACCAATCATAGGGCTGAGCTTTAGTGCAAAAACAGGGTAAAGTGCGCCTGCGGCAAGAGGTATTCCCAAAACATTATAGAAAAAAGCCCAGAAAAGATTCATTTTGATATTTTTCACAACTGATTTGCTCAATTCGATTGCCTTAACCGCATCAAAAAGAGAACTGTTTATAAGCACAACATCGGCAGAGTCAATTGCGATATCCGTGCCAGCACCAATTGCAATACCGACATCTGCTTTTGTAAGGGCAGGGGCATCATTTATGCCATCCCCGATAAAAGCAATTTTTTCTCCTTTTTCTTGCATTGCAGAAATTATTTTTTCTTTATCGGCAGGTAGTAGCTCGGCATAAACCTCATCAACGCCTGAATTTTCTGCTATGAAATTTGCAGCGGCTTTGTTATCACCCGTCAGCATAACTGTTTTTTTGCCTAAGGCTTTGAATAATTTTATAGCTTCGGCGCTATCTTTTCTGATTGTATCCGAAATGGCTAATATACCTATAATTTTGCTTTCCTTTGCAAAAACCAATGGCGTTTTTCCTTGCAGGGCAAATTCGTTTATTTTCTTCTCAATCAAAGAAAAATCTATTTTGTTTTCTTGCAAAAATCTGATATTACCTGAAAGGAAGAATGAACCGTTTATTTTGCCTTTTACACCTTTTCCTTGCACGGCTTCAAAATCTGTAACATCAGGAAGCGTAAGGTTACCGGCTTTTTTTCTTACAGCAGCGGCAAGCGGATGTTCGCTTCCTTTTTCCAATGCGGCGCAAATTGTAAGGAACTCATTTTCTGCAAAGGTTTTATCTGTAATGTAAATATCACTGACGTTCATTTCACCGCTTGTAACGGTTCCCGTTTTATCCAGAACGATTTTATCAACCGCGCCTAATGATTCCAAAGCGGTTGCAGATTTAATAAGAATGCCGTTTTCAGCAGCCTTGCCTGTTCCTGCCATAATGGCAACCGGCGTTGCTAAGCCTAAAGCACATGGGCACGATATAACCAGCACCGTTACACCAAAGGATAGAGCAGAAGAAAATTCAGCACCGCTTAAAATCCAAATTATAAATGTAACCACGGCAATCGCTATAACGATAGGAACAAAAACACCGCTTACCTTATCTGCCAGCCTTGCAATAGGTGCCTTTGAGGAACCTGCTTCATCAACAAGGCGGATTATCTGAGAGATAGTCGTGTTTTCCCCTACTTTTGATGCGGTCATTGTAAAAGTACCGTTTTTATTAAGGGTTGCTGAAATAACTTCATCACCCGTTGCTTTATCAATAGGGAGGCTTTCTCCTGTAACTGCTGATTGGTCAATAGAACCATTTCCCGTTAAAATTATGCCGTCTACCGCAATTCTCTCACCAGGACGTATAATGAGCACATCGCCTTCTTTAATATCCTCGGCATCAACTGTGAATTCAGAACCGTTTCTTATAACATTAGCAGTTTTAGGCGCAAGATTAACTAATTTTCCTAAGGCATCGCTTGTTTTACCCTTTGAGCGCGTTTCTAAAAATTTACCAACAGTAACAAGAGTGAGAATCATTGCAGAGGATTCAAAATAAAGCTCATGGAAAAAGTGAGAAACCATATAAAGCTGCCCACGAGGAGCAAAATATGCCATTTGGAAAACAGAATAAACGCTGTATGCGAAAGAAGCAGCAGAGCCCAAAGCTACTAAAGTGTCCATATTAGCGGCTCTTTTTAAAATACCTTTGAAGCCCGAAATGAAGAATTTTCTGTTAATTAACATAACAGGGATGGTTAAAAGCATTTGCAGGAAAGCATTTATAAGTGCATTTTCTGTTCCTGTTAAAATTTTAGGTAACGGAAAACCAACCATATGCCCCATTGCAATATACATTAAAACTACCAGGAAAATGATTGAACCCGCAAGGCGCGTTTTCATTTCTTTGATTTTTTTTGTTTCTGAAGCTTTTCTTTCTTGCCATTGAGCTTTTAAGCTACCTTTTTTCTCGGCTTCATTAAATGGAGCTGCTCCATAGCCGATAGCGTTAACAGCCTTTACAAAATCATCCTCTGAAAGCTTTGCTTCATCAAAACTAACGGTTAAAAGCTCTGAAAGGAGATTAACATCTGCTTTTTCAGTACCTTTGAGCTTGCATACAGCTTTTGTAACATTTGCCTGGCAAGCTGCACAGGTCATACCTGTTATTTTGAATTTTGCTGTTTTCAAATCAATTGCTCCTTTTAGTTAGTTGATGCTAACTATTATAACACTTTGTGTTAATAAAATCAACTTTATAATTGACAAACTATTTTGTAATATGTTACGATTTTAGCGTATTATAATGACTGCCGAAAGAGGCGATAAAATGAAAAAATATGTTGAAGAAATTCTTGCACCCAAGCTTCAGGGCGATGGGGGCTGGGTTGAGTTTGTTTCTTTTAAAAATGGTGAATTAACGCTCCTTTTCAGAGGTGAATGCTCAAAATGCCTTATTTTGCACCGCTGCACAGCATGGATTGAAGCGGAAATAAAAAAAGATTTAAAGAAAAATGTTAAGGTTAATGCAATTCGCAAAAAGCCATATTTTCAAGATGTGTGAGGTGATAGAATGGCTCATATTAAGGTGGTAAGGCGTTCTATGCGCCCCGAAGAATGGACTGATTTACGCTTCGGTTGGCTTAAACGCCATGTATACGGTGAAAAATGGGAAATTAAAAATCTTGAAATCAGAGACGCGCGCCAGATAGCTGAAATGGAGTTTGAATATTATTCCGAGGAATACCGCCCTTTGAAAAAAGGCGATATGTATTTTACTCCTGATGGCACAGCATTTATAAAAGCGGATGTTAATATTCCGGAGCATTTAAAAGGAAAAGAATTGTGGTTTTCTCTTAAAACTGCGGCGGAAATTTGCGTTAAAGTGAATGGGAAATATATAGGTGGCGTTGACCCTAATCGCGAAAGAATGCTTCTTACACCATATATAAATGAAAATGATGTTTTGCATTTTGAAATGATGGGGTATAACCGCAGTAAACCTGATGATGAGAGGAATCCTGAGAGCCTTTCGGTTAGGGGTTGCCGCCAAATATTTGAAGGGGCTTATATATGCACTGTTAATAATGATGTGCAAAGCCTTGTTTATGATTTTGAGCTTTTGTTAGATATAGCAAAAAGTGAGCTTTTTAATGAGGATTACAGGGCATTTTTAAACAGGGAGCTTAATAATGCAATGAATTGCATTGATTTTGATAGCGAGGAGCTCACAGGTGTAAACGAAGCAAGGCAGTATTTAGAGGATGTTGTTTTTTCTAATGATACATACAAAGGCGTAGGTGATGTTGCTCTTGTTGCCCACTCTCACCTTGATATTGCATATTATTGGCGCAGAATTCATGCAGTTCAGAAAAATCTAAGAACCATTCTTATTCAACTTCGCCTTATGGATAAATATCCGGATTTTAAATATGCTCACACCCAACCATACACATACGAAACTCTTGAGAAATATTATCCTGAGGTTTTTGAAGAATTAAAAGAAAAGGTTGTAAATGGTCAGTTTGAGCCTGTAGGCGCAATGTATATTGAACCTGATTGTAATGTACCTAACGCTGAAAGCCTGATAAGGCAATGCCTTTACGGTCAAAAAACATACGAGAGAATGTTTGGAAAGCGGGTTAATAATGCTTGGTTACCTGATGTTTTCGGTAACAGTTGGATTTTGCCTCAAATTCTGAAAAAGAGCGGTGTGGATTATTTTGTATCCAATAAAATGTCTACCTGGAATGATACAAACCGTTTCCCTCACAACAATTTTATTTGGAGAGGTATCGATGGTAGCGAGGTTTATGCCTGCGTTCCGCCTACTCATTTTATAACCTGGAATATGCCAAGCCAGATTCAAGAAAATTGGGAGGCTTATATTGATAAGGATAAGGGTGGTCAAACGCTTAATATGTTTGGCTACGGTGATGGCGGCTCAGGCTGTACGGAAGAAATGATAGAGCTTATGCACCGCTTTGATAAGCTTTCGGTAATGCCGAAATTCACCCAAACAAGCGGTGCAGAGTTCCTTGAAAAAAATCTTAAAGATAACAAATCTCTTGATATTTGGGATGGCGAGCTTTATCTTGAAATGCACCGCGGAACATTTACTACAAAAAGCTATATAAAAAGAGCTAATCGCCGTTTGGAAGAAAAATTCAGAACAGCAGAAATGCTTTCTGTAATGCGTGGTGAAGATAATCAAAAAGAAATTACACAGCTTTATAAAAAATTCCTTATAAACCAATTCCATGATATTCTTCCCGGGTCGCATATTCACCCTGTTTATCTTGATGCTATGAAGGATTACCAAGAGGTTGAAGCTGAGCTTGATAGAATTATAGGAACCGGTAGTAAATTTTTTAATACCCTTAACTTTAAACGAAACGAGCTGACCTTTATTGAGAACAAAAAAGGAACGGCAACCCGCTATGGCAAAAAAGGTAATTGGGTGATGGTGGATATTGATGCTCTTTCTTCTTCAGCTTTAAGAAAATCCACCTTTAAGGGTGAGTGGTTTAAGGTTGAGAATAATAAGGTTGAAACTCCTTTTTATTTGTTGGAATTTAACGGGGATGGTTCAATTGCAAGCCTTTACGATAAGAAGCTTCAAAGGGAATGGGTAAAAGGTGAGTTTAATAAGTTGAAGCTTTATGCTGATTGCCCCGGTAATTATGATGCCTGGGATATTCTTCCTAACTACCGTGAAAAAGAAATACCCCTTGAAGTGAAAAAGGTTCTTTGGGTTAAAGAGAGCGATAACGAGAGCTTAACCTTTTCGGTTACCCTTTCAACAGAGAATTCTTCCTGGGAAATGAATATCAGGTTGTTCAGGCGTTCCAAGGGTATTGAAGTGGAGAGCAATGTTGATTGGCATGAAAAGCACAAGCTTGCAAAGGTTGAATTTGGTTGCAATATTTTAACAAGAAAAGCCTTTTGTGATACCTCTGCCGGATTTATTGAACGCGAAACTCATAGAAATACAACCTGGCAACAGGCAAGGTTTGAATGCTGCCATCATAAATGGTGTGATATATCAGAAACAGGCGGCGGTATTTCAATTGTTAATGACGGCAAATACGGTGTAGGCTTTTTGGAAAACACAATAAGCTTATCGCTTTTAAGGGCAACTGAGCGCCCTGATGTTACTTCGGATATTGGAGAACATAGTTTTTGCTATATGATAGTTCCTCATGAAGGCGACTGCGCAAGCGCGGGCATAAATAAGCTTGCTTTACAATATAACACTCCTCTTGTGAAAACTGATTGCAAATGGGATATGGAAGCTTTTGAACCATTGTATTTGCAAGCAGTAAAGCATAGCGAAAACGGAAAAATGATTGTTTTAAGGCTATCGGAGCAGGATGGTAGACGGGGAACAATTAAGCTTACTCGCAAAGTGAAGCTTCTCAATATGCTTGAGGATATTGAAGCAGAAACCGATATTTTGGAATTTAAACCCTTTGAGATAATTACAATTGGTATATAAAAAGCAAGGTCCCGGGAATAATGCCCGGGACCTTGCTTTTTATAAACATTCAATTACTTTACAAATTCATGGTAGATTGCGTTAAGGGCTTTAACGTAATCTTCTTCTGCAACTCCGACAATAATGTTGAGTTCGCTGGAGCCTTGGTCAATCATTCTGATGTTGATGTCATTTTCAGCGATGGCTTTGAAAAGTCTGCTTGCAGTACCCTTTGAACCTGCCATACCGCGGCCAACAACTGCGATTAATGCGATACCGCCGTTTACTGTAACGTTGTCGGCTTTTGTTCTGCGCTGGATATCGTGAAGTATAGCGTCCTTGTTCTTGAGGAAGTCGGCATCGTTAACAACGATTGACATTGTGTCGATACCTGAGGGAAGATGCTCGAAGCAAAGGTTGTAGTTTTCGAGTACTTCGAGAACTGTTCTTCCGAAGCCAACCTCTGAATTCATCATATCCTTTTCGATACAGATAACGGAGAAGCCTTTTTTACCTGCAACGCCTGTAATAAC
>JAZUOA010000109.1:0-4638 GCA_045604445.1 Acutalibacteraceae bacterium | reverse complement strand
GTTAAAGGCACACCCGTTGCAAAATTATAGGTATAGGTTGCCGCTGCGTTACCGTGCTCATCATAAACCGATTTAACAAATGCATTTTCTTTAAAGCTTGTGGTGGAAGCGTCATCCTCGTAATATGTTTGGTTTGTTCTTATAATCAGGCTTGAGCCTGCGGATGTTTCTGCATTTCGTGTTTCTGATGCTCTGTAGGTTCCGTTATCGTTATAACCGTTTGCGGAATAAACACCTTTTGCCGATTTTGAGCGCAACAGCTGATGGTAATTGTTATATACCATTGTTGTAGCATTACCAAGCGTATCGGTATATGATGTTAAATCGTTGGTTGTTTCATTATATACCGCATTGGTGGTTTGCTCAGCGTTTGCCGAGGCGCTTACCAAGTTGCCCTCTTTATCATAGGTATAGGTGGGGGCAGGCTCTTTGGTAAGCATTATGTTATCAAAAAATACCGCGTTAGCCTGGTTATAGTATTTTAAAATTATCGTAATCTGAATGGGGGTGTATTTGCAGCCCGATTCACCGCCCGTGTATTTTAATGAAAAGGGCGTTGAGGTGTATTGCCAGCCTGTTACGGTGGTGTTGAATTTTGCCGCCGGCTTTTCCTGATAAACGGTTGTTTCGGTGCCGCTTGAATCGGTTTTTGTGTATTTAACCTCGGGGCAAATTTCAAAAAGGGCTGTTTCCTCATATTTATCGTCCTTGGTTGTTTCGGTAGCTTCGCCCTCGGTTTGAGTATAGTGGTAGGTGCTGTTTACGGGTTTTCCTCCGCCCCAACCGCTTACTATATATGTATCCTTAGCCGTGCCAACAATATTCACTCTTTGGTAAATATGCTTCTCTGTGCCGATTTCGCCTTCAACTCTTACAGATTGCGAGCCGTTGGCATCCGTTTCGGTGGTTATACCCTCGTAAACCGTTCCGCCCGAAGCGGTGTATTCAATGTTTTTAATGCTCCAGCTTGTAGGCATACCGCTTGAGGATTTTTCAAAGCTTGAGTTTTCAAGCATATTAAAGGTGTTGGCGGTTTGCCCTGCTTCAAGCTGAATGCAATCGAAATATGCGTAGCCTGTGTAATCCTTAAAGCAAAGGTATACTCTTAATGAAGCTGTGTTTGAATCGGTTTCTATGGTGGCATAAAGCCTGCGCCAACCGTTGTTTACGGCTTCATCCGTATCTGCTTTTAAAATCTCGGAGCGCACTGTTTCTATAGCCGTTCCGGCAGAATTATAAGAAGTAACCTGAATATATGCGCCGCTTAAGGCTACGTTGTGGACTGCGGTAATGCCGCTAGTTTTAACATAAGCCGAAAGGGTGTATTTTGAGTTTTGAGCAACGCCCGAAACATTCTGCCTGTAGTAGCTGTTGGCGGTGTTTTCGCCAATGGCGGAGTTATATATTCTCAAGCTGCTTTTGCTCATATATTGTTGGGCGGTGCTTGCGGTTTTTTGGCTGGTTATATCGTTTTCATCGGAAACATGCATAGTCCAGCCGGTTGTGGATTCGCCGTTGCCGCCTGTAAGCAAATTAACTGTGTTTTTGCCAACGCTTCCCGTTGCGCCAACCTTGTTTTTTGAGCCTAAGGTTGAGGTATCGTCCGCAGTTGAGGTGTAGGCATAAGAGCCTGCGCCTATAAAGGAACCGCTACCGTATCTTAGCTGTTGCGAAACGGTTCTGCCGGCGTTGTCAAACTGCAGGGTTGTTATGATATCGTCGTTTCCGTCGAGCTTGCCATCGTCGTTGGTATCGCGGTCGGATTGGGCGGTTTCATTGTAGCTATGAACATAATGGATTCCGTCTATACCTGCTGAGCGTATAACGGTTGTGTTGTATTTTGTTCTGTCAAAGGTCACAACCTGACCCCAAACAAAATCACCAGCGGTATTTGTGCCGAATTCTTTTGCGGCTTTAACCCTTCTGCCTGTTGCTTTTGAGGTATAGTCGAAGTTAATTCCGTAGCCATCGTTTGAAAGGATATAGTTAATTAAGCCCTCGGCAGCTTCCTCGTAATCATCGGTGGAGCTGTTCTCGAATTCATAAGCAAGCCTTGTAACCGTGCCATCGGGGTATTTAACGCTCCTCAAATGACCGCCTTTTGTAGTGAAGGTGATTTCTCTTCCGGCGTTATCCGTAATGGTTTTTATATAATCCATTTCGGCGCCATCGGTATCGGTATAGTAGGCAAATGTGAATTTGCGCCCTGCACCATCGGTTATATGGGAAATTCTTGATTTTGCTTCAAGACCGATAGCGGTATTTGCCGCTTTATAGTAAATGTATATATCGTTACCGTTTGCATCGGCAATTTTAATTAAATTGCCCCTTGAGTTAAAGCTTTTTGTGTTATCTGCTTTATCAGTTATTTTATATGTGCAGTCATCGTGGCCGGTTGTAAGGGTGTAGCCTAAGCCATCCTCATCCTTATAGGTGGTTGTGCCATCTTCAGTTACTTTTTGTATGTAGTGCTCGGTGCCGTCGCCATCGGTATAAACATAAGGGTAGGTTTCGGCGGCATCGCCCGTTAAGCCGTAGTCGCTTGATGGTAAAACAGTTTCCTGAATATTAAGCCTGAAGCCTTTTGCCACGGTGGTTCTCGAGGAAGCGCCTTTACCAACATTCAGCTTCTGAGTTGCGCAATAGTTATTAAACACCGCTGAAAGATTAAGGGGCATTATTTCGCTTATGCTTGAAAGCAACGGCATAATATAAACAAGGTTGCCTGTGTAATCGTTGATATTTGCCGTGCCTGCCGAACCAATTGAATAGGAAGAATAGCTCCATATATCCTCAAGACCCTTGTTGTTTTTGAAGGTTACAAAAATTCGGGGGTAGAGGTCATTGGTGGTTTCCTCCGCTGAAAACATTCGGGTTCTGCTTATAACGGTTTCGTCAACTGCTTTTAATGCAACTCCGTAGTTTGGGGTGGTAGAATTATACCATTCTTTAACAAGCCTTGTTATATCAAATTGATAAGCGTGCGCGGTGGTGGCGCTTTCGTTAAATTCGAATTTGCTGTAATCAATAACAGTTCCGCTTTCAAAGCTTGGTTGGTTATTCCAGGTAATGTTGCGGTTAACATTATCCCAATCGGAAGTAACCTTATGCAAGCTTAAATAGTTTTCCGTTCCGCTGTTCATATCAATTTCATATTGATAAAAATTGATAGTGGCGTTTGTGATAATGCTGTTGTTATCGGGTAAATCGGGTAAATCAATTTTAACAAAGGTTCTTGTTTTACCCAATGAACTGTTACCTGCGTAAATAAAATTGTCGTAACCGAATGCTGTGTTGGGTGAAGATGTGTCAACATAGCATTCGTATGTTTTTGCCCTGCCTACCTCCAATTCAATTGTAGGGTCGATTATAACAGGGTAGTGCCTCTCTTCAGCATCAAGCCAGGCTTTATCGGCTGTTACGGTTAAAATATATTGGTTTTCTTGCGGTATAAGCGCCATCGTAACGGCTTGGGAATATGCTCCTGCGCTATCCTCCATATATGGCGCGGCAATTACCGCAACAATGCTTTTGCACTCTGCATCGCTGCAAAGAGCTATTGAGCCATCCTCTTTTGCCTGAGGGTAAAGACCACCTAAATCCATTGAAAATTCAAAGGTGTTTTTATCCTGCTTTTTCTCTAAAACAATGCTTTCTTTAAGGTGAGCTGATGTTAATTCATATTCTAAATCAATATTTGAAAAAACATCCTCGTAAATAATTGCACTTTTTGCATTTGCAATCTGCAATTTTTCCTTTTTATTTTTAGAATTATCGGTTGCAGATGCCTTTTCAGCAAGGCTATTTTGGGATAATTCATTCGATTGCAAATCGGTTGTTTCCTTAATTTCTGCTGCTGAGGCTTTAATTCCGCTTTGCTCGCTTTTGGGCGCAAAGCTTATTTCGTAACCTTCAACAGAAACGGAAATTTTATTTTCACCGTTCTTTTTAAATTCACCCGGAAAGCTTACAGGGTTTTTTCGGTTTTCGGCAACAAACTTCTTTTCATTATTTTCGAAAATTGAAAACAATGAATTTTCAGCCGGGGTTGCTTCTTCCGTGAGGGTGTTGTCTATTTCCTCCCATTTTCCGTTTTTTTCATAATGAACGGGTTCTGCATACTTCGCGGCGAGAATTGTTCCGTCAGATTGACGGAAATATTTTGTTGTTTCGTTTCGCAATTCTTCGATTTCGTTTTGTATGGTAACCTGCTCATTTTTTTCGGTAGCTTCCGCGGTTTCCGTTTCTTCAGCGGCTTGGGTTTGCGCTTCGGCAACGGATTCTGAAACAGCTTCGGTAGTGGCGTTCGTTACCTCAGCCGCAAAAACAGGGGTAGCAACCGAAAAAACGCCAACAAGCGTTAAAACTGTTAATACTACGGATATTACCTTTTTTATCGTGCTCATGCTTTTGCCTCCTTTTTTTGTTTCGGTTCTTTTCCTTCTTATAGCTTTGGGCAGCCTTCGCTCCTTTCAAAAATTAAAATTTATTTTTTCATATTGTAGGACGGTCTTGACCGTCCCGAAAATTATGTTTTCGGTTGATTGATGTAGCCGGATAGCTTGCGGTAAAAGCGAAGCCTATCATCCCTGTTCGGCTTTGCCGAATAGGGAGGGGGACCGTTGCCTTCGGCAATGG
>JAZUOA010000108.1:0-15709 GCA_045604445.1 Acutalibacteraceae bacterium | reverse complement strand
TCAAAGCCTGTAAAAGTCCCGATTTTTTATAAACACATAAATAAAGAGAATTATTTGTGTTTTGTTCTACAAACAAACCTCGCCACTCGACGTACCTTTGTACGCCTTCGGGTAACCAAAAACACGGCTAAAGCCTTGTTTTTGCTCGGTTTGTTCGTTCTGTATCATTTTTTCCTATCCCCTAAAAAAGTGGCTGTAAAAAAACGTGAGTTTTTTTACTGCCACTTTTTTTCAATTTTTATCTGCAAGCTTAAAAACATCTTCTTGCTTTCCGATTACCATTATGTGATCATTCGGTTTAAAAGAGTAGTTTGCACCGGGAGCGGGCGTTATAATATCGCCATTTTTAACAGCAATAATATTAATCTTGAATTTCTTTCTTACATCAATTTCAACAATCGTTTTGCCTGACCAATCTGAAAGAATCGGTATTTCATAAATTGCATATTCATCCGATATTTTTATAAGGTCAACAATGTTTTTGGCATTGTATTTTATGCCTGTTTTTTCGGCAATCTGCCTTTCAGCATAAATAACATCATCTGCTCCTATTTTTAAAAGTAAATTCGCCTGCCTGTCGCGGTTTGCAGTTGAAACAACAAATTTTGCACCCAGCTCTTTAAGCATAGATGTTATTTCTAATGAAGCCTGAAAATCTTGCGCAGTGCAAACAAAGCAAACATCAAAGTTGTTTATTCCTAAGGACCTTAAAACGCCTTCGTTGCGGCAATCACCAACAAATGAATCGGTAAAAACTGTTGTCAGTCTTTCGATTTTCTCTGCATCCTTATCAACTACAACAACATCGTTGCCTAATTCGATAAGCTTTATTGCAAGGTGTTTTCCGAATCTGCCTGTTCCTATAATTAAAAATGATTTCATATATTATACCTGATTCCTTTCGAGAGCTTAAAGGTTGTTACAATAAAAGTGGTAAATTGAAATTTAATTAGCCAATCAATATTTTTTCCTGAGGTCTGTCCAAGGGGATGTTTTCCTTTTTTTCTGCCAGGGATAGCATAAGCGTTAATCCGCCAACTCGGCCGCCAAACATCAGCGAGATAATAATTATTTTTGATGCGGCGCAAAGGGTAGGCGTTAAACCTTTGGTTGCACCAACAGTGCCTATTGCAGAAATAACTTCAAATGCTGCAGAGGTTATTTCGCATTTTTCTAATGCGCAAATAGCAACTATTGCCGCAACTGATGCCATTATATATATAGTAAAAATGGCTGTTGCTTGCGTTAAAGCGTCATCGGGCAGGCGGCGTCTAAATATTTCGGGATGATTATTGTGCCTAGCCGCCGCTATCATTGAAAGAATAAGCACTGCAAAGGTAGTTGTTTTTAAACCGCCAGCGGTTGAACCGGGGCTACCGCCTATAAGCATTAAAAGGTCGGTTATAACCTCGCTGCTGCCTGAAAGCTCAGATAAATTAACAGCGTTGAATCCTGCAGTTCGTGGTGCAACTGCCAGGAAAAATGCATTGGTGATTTTATCTGATAAATTAAATTCTTTTAAAACGCCATTGTATTCATAAGCCAAAAATAAAATAAAAGGAACGATAAGCAGAAAAGCTGTTGTGGATAAAACAAGCTTTGAATGAAGGCTGTATTTTTTGAAATTTGTTTTTAAGTTAATAATATCAGACCATATAAGGAATCCGATACCGCCGATTATAATAAGTGCGGAAATTGTTAATATAACAATAGGATCTTCTGAGAAATGGGTGAGTGAAGAGAATTTTTCATACTTTCCCATAAGGTCAAAGCCTGCGTTGCAAAAAGCTGAAACAGAATGGAATATTGCATTGTAAACACCTTGACCCAGCCCCATTATCGGAACAAATCTAAATGCGAGTATCAAGGCTCCTATACCCTCAATTAAAAATGTACCTTTTAATATTCTTTTTAGTAAAACAATAACACCGCTAAGCCTTAAATTACCTTCAGCCTGCATAAGCAATCGGCGCTCATAAACTCCGATTTTCTTTTTCAGGAATATAGAAAACATGGAAATGAACACCATAACCCCCAAACCGCCTATTTGGATAAGAGATATTATAACAATCTGACCGAATAGCGACCAATGAGTGCAGGTGTCATAGGTTATAAGGCCTGTAACGCAGGTTGCGCTTGTTGCCGTAAACATAGCGTTTAAAGGTGTTGTTGATTCGCCCTGAGCAGTTGCAAAGGGTAAGCATAAGAGAAGTGTTCCCAAAAGAATAAGCATAGCAAAGCTTAAAACTATTATTTGGGTATATGTAAGTTTTTTTAATAGCTTTTTTGTCATCAAAATCATGCCTTCCAAAATTTTCTGTCGAGGCTTCTGTATTGTATTGCTTCAAGAATATGCTTGTTTTCGATATTCTCGCAATCATCAAGGTCCGCAATTGTTCTTGCAACCTTTAAAATTTTATCGTAGGCTCTTGCAGAAAGACCTAATTTTTCAAATGAAAGCTCTAAAGCTTTAGATGCGCTTTCCGATAATACGCAATACTTTCTTGTGAGCGCAGAGGTCATTCTTGCGTTGCAAGAAATTCCTGTTCCTTCAAAACGTTTGAGTTGGATTTTTCGGGCTTTATTAACCCTTTCCCGTATGGCAGCTGAGCATTCGCCTTCTTCGGTTGCCGCAAGTTTGTTATAATCCACCGGGGGAACTTCAATATGAATATCAAGCCTGTCTAAAAGCGGACCGGATACCTTAGAAAGATATCTCGCAGGTGCACCTTTAGGGCATGTGCATTCTCTTGTGGGATGGCCATAGTAACCGCAAGGGCAGGGGTTCATAGCGCAAACGAGCATAACAGAGCAAGGGTAGGTTAAAGCGCAGGCAGCTCGGGAGATTGTAATAGTCCCGTTTTCGATTGGTTGGCGCAAAACCTCCATGGTGCTTCTGGCAAATTCGGGCAATTCATCAAGAAATAAAACACCATTGTGGGCAAGTGAAAGCTCACCGGGCTTTGGGATTGTTCCGCCGCCTGAAAGCCCTGCAGGTGAAACAGAGTGATGAGGCGCTCTGAAGGGCCGATAGTTTATTATGGGGTTATCTTTAGAGAGCTGACCTGATAATGAATAAATTTTTGTTGTTTCAAGGGCTTCGTCAACAGTTATATCAGGTAGAATAGATGGTATTCTTTTTGATAGCATGCTTTTGCCTGAGCCGGGAGGCCCAATCATCATAACATTGTGGCCACCTGCAGCGGCAACCTCTAAAGCTCTTTTAACCTCGAACTGCCCTTTAACATCTTTAAAATCAGGTAGATAATCAGGCAATTCATAATGCTTGAAGGGCTTTAGTTCAACGGGCGCTATTTTTTCAATATCGTTAATATGCTCAACTAATTGCTTAAGCGTTTTTATACCGTAAACATTTATATCTTCAATAACTGCGGCTTCTTCGCAGTTATCAAAGGGAACATAAATATCTTTTATGCCGTGTTCTTTGGCAGCCATAACCATAGGTAAAACACCTTTGATACCCTTAACTGTACCCGAAAGAGAAAGTTCTCCTATAAAGGCGGCATCCTTGTAATTTCCCATAATCTGCTTTGTAGCAGAAAGCACCGCAACTGCCATAGGCAAATCGTAAACAGAGCCCTCTTTTTTTACATCGGCAGGGGCAAGGTTAAAGGTGTGGTGGGAGCTCATATGCATTTGGTAGCCGGAGTTATTTATAGCGGCAATAACCCTTTCGCGGGATTCGCTTACCGCAGTATCCGGAAGTCCTACAACCTCCATTGAAAATTTACCGCCTGTGATATTCAGTTCAACATCTATCATATAGGATTCAAGTCCTAAGAGTCCTATACTTTTGATTTTTGCAAACATTATTTTATCCCTTATTTCAAGTTAATTGCTTTCATCAGTATGGTCTGTAGTTTCCTCATTTGTTTCTGAAACATCAACAGGTTCTAAAATAGTTTCCTCTTCTTTATAAAGCTCAGGATTAAAAACAAAGAGACCGGATTTGTTAATGTAAATGAGCAAAAGGAAAATAATAACGGTTATAGCAGAAATGCCGCAGCCTATCCAAAGACCATCCGGTGTGTATTTGAAGCTTACTGTGTGTTCGCCTTTTGAGATGTTTACACCCAAAAGGGCGCCACCACCAATTGAAAAAATATCTTCAGGTGCAACTTCTTTGCCGTCAATAAAAACAGACCAACCTGTATCATAGTTAATTGAAGTGTAAAGAACACCGCTTTCTGAGGCGTTTATGGTTCCTTCTATTTCTGTTTCTTCAAATTTTGTGATATTTAAAGAATCAGCTTTAAGCTGATTAAAGCCTTTTTTAAATGATTCATCATCAAGAGTTACGGCATAAAGGTAAATATAACCTTCATTACCCTCTTTGATAGGCGCATAAACCTTTATAGTGTCTCCCTTTTTCAGTTGACCTAAATCCATAACATAAGGCTTTGAGTCAATGGACTGCGCAATGGCATTTCCGTCAGGCAGGGTATAGGTAACGCTTTGGATGTTGTTGGCGCCTGTTTTGAGATAAACGTAAGCATTGCCGCTTTCTTTAACCGTAAGCGTGAAGGTTAAAGCAGAGCCTGCTATTTGGTTATCTACAGTGTAAGGATAGCAGCCTGAATCGCTGAATGTTAAATCATCGCAGGATGCACCTGTGCCGGAAATTTTTGTTACCTCAATATCGTTATAAACTGTGTGTATTCCTGTTGCGGAGCCGAATAAATCGCTTTGCACCTCAAAAGGATTGCTGTTATCGTGAGACCAAAAAGCGATTTCTTCGTTAGCTCTGAAAGCTATGGGCAAAGAATACTTGTTTTCGTATGCGGTGTATTTATCCTCAATGAACAGCTGGTCGTAAAGCTCAGGGTTCATTTCAGCCTTAGCACCGGTGAAATTATCAACTATATAATCAAGGGAGAAGAATGCATTGTAAACTGCAGTTTGGCGGTGATAGGTATAGCTGTTGATATAGTTGCTGAACATACCTAAATGAGACTGCATATTGGAAACCTTTTCGTATGCCATAGAGGAAAAGGTGGAAACACCGTTATAATAATACCAGCATGGGTCCATTCTGGCTCTTAGAGAGGTTAATTCCATCCTATAACGATTGTTACCCTCATATTCATCAAGCTTATCTTTTATTTTTACAAAGCCGTCATAATCGCCTACAAAGTTATGTTTTGTTTGATCCATACTATAGTTATTAGTGTTTGCAACGGTGTATTCTGCGCAGGTTGAGCAAAGTATAAGAGCTGCAGCAGCAATAACAGGGTATTTATCGTTTTTAAGAATTCCTAAGGCAAGGCAGTAAACGCCAATGAAGGCAACGCAAATCCAAACGCCTGTTTCGCTGAAGTTTTTAGAGCCTATTTCCTGAACAAGTATTATAAAAAACACAGTTGCTGCGCCAACGCCTATGATTTGGCGATTGGTGTATTCCTTTATAAAAGTTATTGCCCTGAAAGCAAAGATTAAAAGAAGGAAGGAATACATATAGGAAAATCTGTAAGGTAAATCATTTGGAAAGTGGAAGCCGTGCCAGATATAATTAAGATAGTTAGTGTAAAAGCTGGCAAACATAACCCCCATTATACCGATGCTGAAAACCTTTTCTTTAACAGAAACCTTGTTAGAAAATATAAATAAGGGTACAAGCATAACGGTTAACATACCGCAGTAAACATTGGGGAGAACATCCTCTCCGCTGCTTCTTATAGTGGGGTCAAGGTATGCAAGGTGATTTGCAAGAAAATCAAAAATCGAAAAATAGGTTTTAAATTGTTCGGGCCAAGTGCCAGATGTGGCAGAGCAGTTCTGGAGAATATTGAAAACAGGCAAAAGAACACATGCTGAAAGTAAACCGGCACCTATAGAGCAAAAAGCGAATCTTACTCCGCAGTCAAAAAACTTGGAATTTCGAAGATTGTTGTAGCCCCAGATAAAGAAGCCTTTAATTCCTTTTTGGCGCTTTGCAAGCCTGCCGTGGTAGGTTTGGGTAAAATCAAAGGATATGAAATAATAGTAAATGAAGTAAAGAACAGAAAAAATGCAAACCATATAACCCATATAGTAGTTTGTAATAAGAGTAAGGGCAAGGGTTAAGGTGTAAAGCTTCATTTTCCTTTCAGAAATAAGCTTTTCAAGGCCCAACATTACCAATGGGAAAAGATAGAAAGAATCAATCCACATTACGTTCCAGTAATATGCGATAAAGAATCCGCTGCAAGCGTATAACACACCAAATGCTGAAATAAGGGGAGTTTTATTATCAAATCTTTTAGAGAGGAAATAAGAGAATGTAAACGAGGCAACAACAGCCTTTAAGAAAATCATTACCGCAATTGCTTCAGGCATATTTTCATGGCCTAAAATAAGCATAACAACTAAAAATGGAGAAGAAAGGTAGTTGAAAAAGTTACCTAAAAATGAACTTCCGCCGCCGGATGTCCAGGAATAGAGCAAGCTATCAAGGTTAGTAACTCTTTCATAAAGCTCTGCGAAAAGAGGACCGTATTGATGATAAAGGTCCATTCTTAAAATAGTTGTTTCGCCAAAGGGCGCAAGGTCGTAGCAATAATAAACAACAAGCATAATTGCTGCGGTGCAAAGAGCGCCTAAAAAGCAGAATCTGGAGCTATAGCATTTTTTTAATAAAGGATTTGTTTTTGATTTTTCTTTTAACTTACTAAACATTAAATATTCTCCCTATAATTATTCATCGTAAATAATACCATATTTGCTAAATCCTTTCAATGCTTTTGATATTTTATTTTTTAATAAACGGTTAATTTTGTTCTAAAATCGGACAAGTGAAAATAGAATTGTTTTGAAAGGATTGGTAATATGAAGGAATTTTTGAATGCAATTTCACTTTTGCCGGATCTTTACAAGGATTTGCTTATAAAGATTGATAAAAAAATAATACCGCAGATAAAAGAGATTCGCTTTAGAAATGGTGAGGCAATAACAGTTAACACTCAAAGCGAGAAATACTATATACATAAAACCGGTGAATTAACCGTTACTTATTCTGATGGTGTTATTAAAACGAATGATAAAAATTTGCAGGATATTGTTTTTTGCCTTTCCAGGCGTTCTCTGCACACATACCAGGATATGATAGCTAAAGGCTTTATTCCTTTAAGAGGTGGTTGCAAGGCGGGTGTAGCAGGCAGGGCAGTGATGAAAAACGGTTCGGTGTATTCCGTAACATCCTTTAATTCGGTTAATATAAGAGTTTCCCGAGAATATTACGGATGCTCTAAAGGAATAACTGAGGTTTTGAAGGATGGCGAAGCCTCTTTTATTATTGTTGGGTCACCGCTATCAGGAAAAACAACTCTTTTAAGGGATTTATGCAGATTTTATTCAGGCAAAGGAAGAATTTATCCGTTGAAAACTGCAATTATAGATGAAAGAGATGAAATAGCATCGCGCTCTTTCGGTGATGGGCAGGATGTTGGCATTCATACGGATGTTTTAACTTTATACCCAAAAGCAATCGGCACAGAAATAGCTTTAAGAACCTTATCTCCGGATATTATTGTTCTTGATGAAATAGGTAGCGAGGAGGAGGCTCAAGCAATGCTTTCCGGAATGAATAGCGGGGTAAGCTTTATTGCAACAGCTCACGGTAATTCATTTGAAGAGGTTCTGAAAAGGCCGAGTATCAAGAAGCTTGTTGATGCAGGAGTATTTAAAAGGGCGGTTATCCTGGAGGGTAAGAATAATCCCTGCGCAATTAAGGAGTTGATTACTCTGTGAAATTTTTCTTTTCGATAGTTTTAGCTGTTGGCTTTGTTTCAATTGGATTAGGTAATGCTTGCAGGCAAAAAAAATGCACTCAAGCATTGGAAGAGGCGGTTGAATTTATAATTAACGTGAAAAACCAGGTTCGTTTTCAACGGGCTGAGTACTTAAGCATATATAATGCTTCTAAAACAGAAAACTACAAGTTTATAACGCTTGAAAATGAGCAGATATTTTTAACTGAATATGCAGGAACTAAAAACGTAAAAGAGTTTTCTGATTTTATAAATAAAATCGGTACCACAGATGAAGACGGTCAGCTTTCTTTATGCGATGAATATTATGAAAAATTAAGCAATTCCTTGAAGGCGCAATCTCTGAGAGAGCAAGAAAAAATACAGGTTAATACAGCTTTGAGCGTTTTAGCCGCTCTTTGCGTATTTATTTTCTTTTTATAGGTGAAAAAATGGATTTAACAATCATTTTTAAAATGGTAATTGTAGGTATTGTAATATCGGTAATGAACCAACTTTTGCAAAAAGCCGGTAAAGAGGAATATACCCTTTTAACAACAATAGCAGGGCTTATTATTGTTTTGATGATGCTTATTCCTCATTTAAACGAATTAAAGGATGCGCTGACTTCGGTGATGGAGTTTTGAGCGCGGTTAGCATTGCCGTTTTATCGTTAGGCGGCATTGTTCTTTTAATGGTTTTAAAACAGACCGGCGGAGTTTACACAGTAATAGCTCAATGCTCCCTTGTTATAGTAATATTATTAGCAATTTTTCCTGAAATAAAAGAATTGTTCGGTGTGCTTGAGGGCTTTGCGGAATATGAGTTTTTGAAAAGCACTTCAGTAAAAACGATTTTTAAAGCATTTGGGGTATTAACTGTTGGGTCGGTTGCATCTGATATTTGTCGGGATAATGGTGAAAATGCGGTAGCAGGGGTAGTAGAGTTAAGCGTGAAAATTCTTGCAATTTCTTGCGCATTGCCTATGGTTACCGCTGTAGTTGAAATTGCTCAAGCGTTTTTTAATTAAATATGAATAAATTTTCAAAAACAAAACTAATACTGTTTTTTACCATCGTTTTTTTATTTGGCTTAAGCATTTTTGCCTTAGGGTCAAACATTGATGATTACAAAGAGGAATTTGATTTTCAAGAAGTTGCTGATTCGGTAGGCGATGAGGCCTTAGAGGTTTTAAATGAGCTGGGTATTGATGAAGTAAGCTATGAAAAGCTGTTTTCCGTGGATTTTTCTAAGGTTATAAATGTGCTCTTTGATATGTGGAAAAAATCATTCTCAGAGCCAATGAAATATTTTGTTTTAGCGGTAGGATTATTGATTTTAATATCTGCATTAACAAGCTTTGTTCAGTCAAAAGAAATAGTTAATATAATCGGTAGCTCTGCTCTTGCGCTGCTTTTAGCGGTACCGATAGCCCAATCGGTAACAAATGCATTTTCTGTTTTAGAAGCATTAAGTGCTTTTACAACGGTTTTTGCAGGTGCGTTTTGCGCGGTGGTTTCATCTTCGGGAAACTTAGCCTTGGGAACATCTTATGCTTCGTTAGCAATAGTTTCAGATACACTTTTTTCATCGCTTTTAACCAGTGTTAGCCAGCCTGCTGTTAATGCTATGTGCTCTTTTAGCTTTTTATCTTGTTTTGATATATATAAATTCAGTTCTAAGGTCTCTACAACAATAAAGAAGATATACATATCTTTTTTAGGCTTTGTTGCAACTTTTTTTTCGGGTATTGTTACCCTTAAAGGTGTTTTAGGGGCAGGAGCAGATTCTCTGACTGCAAGAGGGGTGAAGTTTGTTGTTGGAAGAACCGTACCCGTTGTTGGCGGAGCTGTTAGTGATACGTATTCTGCTCTTGTTTCGAGCTTGTCGCTTATAAAAAACACGGTAGGTGTTTTCGGTATAATTACTGTTGTTCTGACTGTTCTGCCCACTCTTCTGCAGCTTCTTTCCTGGGTGTTAGTTTTAAGCTTAGTGGCAACCTTTGCCGAGTTTTTAAATGCAGAGGGTTCGCAAGGAATGTTGCAGGTTTTAAAGGATGCTCTCGTGCTTTTATGTGCGACTATGGTTTTTTCAGCGGTGATTTTCGTTGTTTCTGTTGGTGTTGTTATATTCATAAGGGGAGTTTAAAATGGCGCAAACAATAAAAACAGTTCTGATAAATTATGCCTGTTGTGCATTTTTTGGAGGGATTCTTGAGTACATTGCACCGCAAAAGGTGAAGAGTGTTTTGCGGTGTGTTGTAGCTTTGGTTCTGCTTTTTGCGGTTGCTTCTCCGATAGTTAAAGCTGATATTGATTTTAAGGGATTTAACATTGTTGAGAATTCTTCTGAAACTGCTCAAATGGATGCATTGATGCACACCGCCAATTTAACCGAAAAAAAGATTAAAAGCGAATTGCAGAATATACTCATAAATTTAGAGGTCAATGAATATGAAATATATGTAAACACTTCCGTTGATAAAGAGAAAAATACGGTTTATTTAGAAAGCGTTATAGTAGAAGTTTCCAAGGAGTTTTCTGATAAAAACCAAGATATTTATAATGCGATAACGGCAGACTACAAGGCGGTTTTAAAAGTCGGTGTAAAAAATGAATGAAATGTTTTCGAAAATAAAGAAAATAAAATTTACAAAGAAAAGCGTAATATTGCTTGTTATAGGATTTTTGGCGTTGCTTACCATTGTTTTGGGCGAATTTTCTTCAGATAGTCAAGAAAATGTTTCCGCCGAAAATACCGCAGCTTATGCTTCTCAATATACAGAAAAAATTGAAAAAAAGCTGGAAACAATGCTGGGGAGTATTTATGGTGCAGGTAAAGTTTCTGTTATGGTAACCTTGGAGAGCTGCTATGAAAATGTTTATGCAACCGGTGGAGTAGTAAAAAACGAGCAAAATGAAAATATGCTAAAAACTGAAAATCAAGAAGAATACATTATAATTAAAAACGGCTCTAATAACGAGGAATGCCTTATTATTAAGGTTTATGAACCGGTAGTAAAAGGGGTTGCCGTTGTTGCAGAGGGGGCAGATAACGCAAGCGTAAAAAACGCAATAACACAAACTGTATGCGCTTTGTTTGATATAAGCAGCGCTAAGGTATCAGTAGAAAAAATGCAAAAAAAATGAGGTGTTGATATGAATTTATTGATTAAACGAAGGCAGTTGATTTTGGCTACTCTTGTTATAGCTTTAGGTGCGGCGGTTTTTGTCAATTGGTACTACACAGGTAATAATTTAAACGTAAAGAATCCGGAAGAAACAACGGGTAGCGAATATGTTCAAAATTTAGGCGAAGCAAAGTATGTTAATGCCACAGGGGAAACTGCAGATTACTTTAACCAAGTTAAGTTAAATAGACAGAAATCCCGGGATGAAGCCTTGGATAAACTTAATGAATCGCTTAAAACCGTTAAAAGCGGTTCTGATGAAGCAAAGGAAATTACTGCATCAATAGAAGAGCTAACAGCGGAAATTAAGCTTGAGAGTGATATTGAAGCTCTTATTTCTGCAAAGCTTTCAAGTGAGTGTGTTGTAGTTTTAGGGGAAGGTAGTGCACAAGCTGTTGTTGCAAAAGATTCATTGAATGATGATGCGGCGCTTCAGATTATTGATATAATCACCAACAACACAAAGCTTACAGCTTCACAAATTAAAATAACCGAATCAGTATAAAAATTGGGAGATACTTCTTTACGAAGTATCTCCCAAAAGAGCGTTATTAGTTTATATTACTGAATAGGCGTAAAAACCTCCATAAAATAG
This sequence comes from Acutalibacteraceae bacterium, assembly GCA_045604445.1. Taxonomy (GTDB): domain Bacteria; phylum Bacillota; class Clostridia; order Oscillospirales; family Acutalibacteraceae; genus DTU089. Next base: position 4,179 of record JAZUOA010000108.1, on the reverse strand, counting down.
TACGGATATTATAATAATTGCAATAAAAGATATTATATTTGATTTTCGGCTTACTGCAAATTCTTCTTTATAAGGTCTATAGTATTTTTCAATACAAAATGGTATTTTGTAAACGAGAAGGCTTAATTCAAAAATAAAAGCACATAAAACTAAATATGGGATAAATAAAGCGCAGAGTATTGGGAAAAACGCTTCTGAAATTGCTTGGGATTCTAAATTTAATCCGGCTAAATTTTCAGAATGAAAATCGCTTTGAATATATGCAAACGCAAATGCAGATATTGCTCCCAGTGAAGAAATTATATCTTTAAAGCTTATGTTTTTTGGTGTGTTTTTAATAATTAAATCGTAATGAACTAAAAATAGTGGTAAAAGGAATGCTGATAGTCCTAAAATCAAAGCAGGTATACTGATTAAATCCATTAAAAAAACAGTCATAAAATGGGATAAGATTCCTAAAATAAAAGTTGAGGTATAAAGATTAAAGGTTTTTTTATCGGCAAGTGTCAAAGCTTTGGAAATTGATACCAGCTTATTACCGGAAAAAAGAGTGAGCAGTATAGGTAAACCGAAACCAAAAAAGTATGGGGCGATTTGTGTCATTGGTTTTGTTGTAATACGAGTGCCGAGAAAAAACGTTGTAAGCAATAATACAAAAACAGAAAAAACAAAGAATATTATGCGCAAAATAGTCAGAGCACAGAAATCGAATTTAAAGCGTTGCTTGCAATATCGTTTTATTGCAGATGTGTTTTCGGCTTTTATAAAATGGTTTGCGTTTTCAATGGAGTTGAAGGGTAGTTGTTCGCTTTCTTCCTCAGTACCTTGGAGTAAAGGTTTGCTGTATAAAGCTTTAACTTTAGCTGCTTTTGAAGCTTTTGGTTCACTGAAGCCTCCTAACCACAGACCAACTCTTGATTCGGTAACACCGACTAAAAAACCAAAATCTTCTTTGCTCATTTTATGTTCGGTTAAAATATGGTTTATAATTTCCGCAAAAGTCATAATTATTACTCCGTTTTAAATGTTTTCCTTTTTTTATTTTAAATGAAAGCCGTTTTAAAGTCAATAAAACCTTTGCTGAAATAGGTCTCAGCAAAGGTTTTACTTTTTTATTCATCGAAAAGGGGAGTTGAAAAGTATCGTTCGGCTGTGTCAGGTAAAACAGCCAAAACAGTTTTACCCTTGCCCAGTTTTTTTGCGAGCTTTTTAGCAGCTGCAACATTTGTTCCGCTTGAAATTCCGCATAAAATTCCTTCTTTAGATGCTAACTCTTTAGCGGTGTTTAATGCTTCCTCATCGGTAACAATGCATATATCAGAATAAATATTTGTATTAAGAATAGGGGGAATGAGACCGTCGCCTATACCCATTTGGATATGTGTGCCGATAAGGCCGCCTGAAAGAATAGCTGCATCTTCTGGCTCAACTGCCCAAATTTCAATGTTGGGATTAGCTTCTTTGAGAACTTCGCCTATACCTGTTAATGTTCCGCCCGTGCCGATTCCTGCACAGAAGCCGTCAATAGGCTTTCCAACCTGTTCAAGAATTTCTGCGGCAGTTTTTTTGCGTTGAATTTCCGGGTTGGCCGGGTTTTCAAATTGCTGCGGAACAAAAACATTTTCATTTTCCGCCTGCATTTTTAAGGCAAGCTCCAAACATTCATCAATGCATTTTCCTATATTGCCCGCATCATGAACGAGAATAACCTCTGCGCCATAGTGTTTAACAAGCTTTCTTCGTTCCTCGCTTACGGAATCCGGCATAATTATTATTGTTTTGTAGCCTCTTACAGCACCTACTAAAGCAAGGCCTATTCCTTGGTTGCCGCTTGTTGGTTCAACGATGATTGTATTTTTATTGATTTTGCCCTGCTCTTCGGCTTTTAATATCATATTGTACGCAGTTCTTGTTTTTATTGAGCCGCCTACATTGAGACCCTCAAATTTAACAAGCACTTCAGCGCTGTTTTCATCAATTATTTTATTAAGGCGGATAACAGGGGTATTACCCATTGCCTCTAAAATATTGTTGCAAATCATTTGTTCACACCTCAAAAATGACTATATTACCATAATATGTGAGCTTAAATATACAGTTAACAAGTTTATCATATAATTTTTGTCATTTCAAGTTTTATATTAAAATTATTGTTTCAGTACTGCAAAATCCTTAATAAGTTATTGCATAAAATATCTTTCAAATCGTCATCGTTTAAACCTAAATCGAAAAGATATTCCAATTCTTCTTTTTGTTTCCACATAGGAAAATCTGTTCCGAATATTACTTTATTAGGTCCGTATGTGTCAATAATTGCTTTTGCATCTTCTTTCTTTAATGCATAAAAGCTTGAACAAGTATCAACATAAAAATTCTTGAATTTTGAAAGCCTTTGTGCCGCTTCTTTCCAAACCGACCAACCGCCGAAATGGGCACCTATTATTGTTAAATCAGGAAACATTTTCAAGATTTTTTCAACTCTGTTTGGATTAGAATTATCAAATCTTGAATCTCCTGTGTGCAAAAGTACAGGTAAACCCTTCTCGTTGCAAATTTCAAATATACTGATTACCTTTGGGTCATCCACCTTGAAATTTTGAATATCAGGATGAAGCTTAACACCCTTTAACCCAAGCTCTGTAAGGTGGTTAGCATCTTCTTTTAAGGTTTCGCTTTCGGGATGAAGTGAGCCGAAGCCAATGAATTTTTCGGGATAAAGCTCAACCTCGTTTGCAATAAAAGCGTTTATGCTTTGAGCATGGTGAGGAGTAGTGGCAACGGAGGTGACAAGGCATTTTTCAACGCCTGTTTCTTCGCATTGGTTTAAAAGTGCTTTCGCCGTTCCTACAAATCCGCAGCCGTTAATTACTCCTGATTCACTTATCTGATAGAAGGAGTCTATGCTATCTGTGGCTTTTCGTGCGATTTTATCAGGGAAAATATGGCAATGAGAATCTATAATATTGAATTGTTTGTATCGTGTGTATTCCATTTTAACGCCTTCTTTAAAGAATAAAAGCCGGACGGGCAGTGCCTTATGTCCGACTTTTTAAGATTTATTTATTCGTTGCCTGATTTTTGGCGATTATACATCTCCAGGGATTCCTCGCGCATTTTATATTTGAGAATTTTTCCTGCAGCATTCATGGGGAATTCTTTTACAAATAAGAAATACTTAGGAACTTTATGTCTGGCTATAGAAGCATTACCGTATTCCTTCATTTCTTTTTCATCAGCTGTTTCGCCTTTATGAAGAATAATCCAGGCGCAACATTCTTCGCCATATTGTTCATCGGGAACACCAACAACCTGAACATCGCGAACCTTGGGATTTGTAAGGTAAAATTCCTCAATTTCTCGTGGATAAAGATTTTCGCCACCGCGGATAATCATATCCTTAAGTCTTCCGGTAACCTTGTAATATCCGTCAGGAGTTCTCATGCATATATCGCCGGAATGAAGCCAACCCTCGTTGTCTATTGCCTGAGCGGTTGCTTCGGGCATTTTATAGTAACCCTTCATAATATTAAAGCCACGGGCAACAAATTCACCGCTTTGACCATCAGGAAGTTCTTCGCCTGTTTCGGGGTCTATTATTTTACATTCAACTCCGGGGAAAGCACTACCAACAGTTTCAACTCGGTGGTCAAGGTCTTCGTTTACTTCACCCATAGTGCAACCTGGAGCTGCTTCTGTCTGACCGTAGACAGAAATGATTTCTCTCATATTCATTTCAACGGAAGCACGGCGCATAAGGTCTGCAGGACAGTTTGCACCTGCCATAATGCCGGTTCTCATATATGAGAAATCAGTTTTTGCAAAATCAGGGTGACTGAACATTGCAATAAACATTGTGGGAACACCGTTGAAACAGGTGATGCGCTCATCGTTGACACAAGCAAGTGAGGACTTGGGAGAGAAATAGGGGATAGGACAAAGTGTTCCACCGTGAGTCATCATAGATGTCATAGAAAGCACCATTCCGAAGCAATGGAACATAGGAACCTGAATCATCATTCTGTCAGCAGCGGATAAATCCATTCTCTCACCGATTGTTTTACCATTGTTTATAATGTTTCTGTGTGTAAGCATAACACCCTTGGGGAAGCCTGTAGTACCTGAAGTGTACTGCATATTACAAACGTCGTCAGGCTTTACAAGAGATGCGCGTCTTCGAAC
>JAZUOA010000107.1:0-14974 GCA_045604445.1 Acutalibacteraceae bacterium | reverse complement strand
CACTATGCCGAAAAGTGCATAATATCACTCTTTCCGAAGGAAAGAATATCACTTAAAGTTAAAAGCGCACTTACTCACCACTTTTAGTGACAGTGCAAAAAAGTAAGAGTTAATGCAGTTTTTGCTACATTAACTCTTTTTGTCCTTTAGAGTACGACTCGAAAAAAACTCACGTTTTTTTACAGCTCATTTTTAGGGGATAGGAAAAATGATGCAGAACGGACAAACCGAGCAAAAATAAGGCTATGACCTTATTTTTGGTTACCCGAAGGCGTACAAGGGTACGTCGAGTGGCGAGGTTTGTTTGTAGCGCAAAACACAAAAAATTCTCTTTATTTTTGTTCTTATAAAAAATCGGGACTTTTACAGGCTTTAAAACCTGCGAAAGTCCCTTGCTTTATAATGGTTTTGTGCGGTCTGCGCTTTTTTTACATCCCCTTCATTTACACAATTCAAATTTATCCTTTTCTTTTAAATCAAGAAGTGTAATAATATTTTCAAAATTTTCTTTAGCGGTTTTAAATGCTTCAACTTTATGGGAATCGCTCCCCAAATAAAACTTGCAACAGCAGTCCTTAGCAATGTAATAAGGTCTTAACATAATTTCTTTTTCTTCCTGAGAAGTAAAAATTGTTTTCATGTTAAGTTCAATTCCCAAACCCTTCTCTGCGCATTTTTCAAACAGCGAATAAAGCTCCTCTTCGGGAAGGAGTTTTATAACCTCCGGGGTTTGATTTTTAAAAATATGCCCGCAAGTTAAATGGGCAACGCCCGTTTTATGCCAGGGCAAATCCTTTTGAAGCAAAGAATTTAACCTTTCAAGCCAAAGTCGCGCTGCATCCTCCGGAGTTTGAATTTTAGTTCTAACAGTATTACCCGTAAGATGTAAATGTGTGGTTGATACAATTATAAAATCTAAAGCATCATACCTTTTTTCACTAATTCCCACAACATTATCAAAATCCATATCCACCTCTGCACCAAATAAAAAACTTACGTTTTCATTTTGCGGTAGAGGCAAAACAGAAGTTAAGCAAGAATATTTCTGCTTCTCGTGCCATTGAGCCTTACTTTCAACCATTTCATCCCATAAATGATTTGTTAAACAAATTTTATCAAAGCTGTTATCAATTGCATATTGAAAAATTCTTTCCGGCGTTTGATTTTCATCATGGCAACAAGGAGAAACTGTTGAATGAATATGAAAATCATGGTTCGCAATATAACGCATAAAATCATCTCCGAAACCATAATAACATAAGTGAAATTCTATATCAACAAAATAATATTGCTTTATAGATTAAAATGTTATATCCTATATTAAGAATATCCCCCGGAGGCAACAATATGAATTTAAAATTTAATGCAAACGGTTACTTTAAAATAATGCACATAACGGACACCCATCTTGAAGACGATAATATCGATATGTCCGTATGGCTTATAAACGAAGCATGCAAAAAAGAAATGCCTGATATAGCTATTGTTACAGGTGACAATGTGCAAAACTGCGACGATGCAAATAAAACAAAAGGCTATATTGACAAGCTCATGAGTGTTTTTGAAAACCTGGATATTCCCGTTGCTATAACCTTTGGCAACCATGATTCAGAGGTTGGCGTAATGTCCAGAGAAGAGCTTATGGAATACTACAATTCCTTTTCTTGCTCAGCGAGCAGAAATTTAAGTAATCTTCCCGACTGCGCAACCTATAACCTCCCTGTTTTATCGTCAGACGGTACCGATATAAAATTTAATCTTTGGGTCTTTGATTCAAACGATTATGACAAAGACGGGCATTATGGTTGCGTGCTTGAAAATCAAGTTAATTGGTATAAGCAAAGATATGATGAACTAATAAAAGAAAACAATGGCGAGCAGGTTTACTCGTTGGCGTTTCAGCATATAATTGTTGATGAAATATACAATGCATTAAAAAAGGTAAACAAACGCAAGCTATATTCCTTTGAGCATATGTATAACAAAACCGATTATTATATGTTTGACCCTGAAGCAACCAACTTCGGTACACTTAACGAAACTCCTTGCTCAGGCTATGAAAACCACGGTCAATTTGAAGCAATGGTTAAAAACGGAGATGTTTTAGCAATTTTCTCCGGCCACGACCACACAAATGCTTTCGGCGTAAAATATAAAGGCATTGATATTTCCAATTCCTTAAGCACACGCTTTAACGGTGACAGATTTTCCTCTCAATATGGTTATAGAATTATAGATATTAACGAGAATAACCCCGCAGTTTACAAAAGCAGGGTTGAACGCTGGTACAACATGTTCACTTTAAACGATTTAAGGCAAATCAAAAAAAGTGGGGATGCATTTGCTTACAGAACCGCCTTTGCAGTTACTTTCAAAGGCTTGCTTCAAAGGTTTTATACAAAAACAGGGAGATTGTTTTCAAAGCTTATTACGGGAAGAACAAATACATACAAGGATTAAAAAATTCCGCAAGGTGCGCCCGGCACCTTGCGGAATATATTTTTATTCAGGCAACCTTTGAATCTGCAGGGAAATCATCTTCAGTAAAGCCGATTGTGTAAGCTATTCTGATAGGAATTTCATAGTTATTTAAAACCTCGCGCCTCTCAATTATTTTATCAGAACCATAAACAAGCACGGGAACATTAGCATCAGAGTGAGAGCCTCTGGTAAAAGAATATGTTCCGTCGCTATTTCTTGTAATTCCACCGGTTTCGTGGTCGGCAGTTATAACAACAAGCGTTTCACCGTCTGCCTTTGCATATTCAAGCACCAATTCAACCGTTCTGTCGAATTCTTCGAGAGCTTCCGTCATTTTTTCATCCTCGTTGCTATGAGAATGCTTGTCAATATGGGCGCCCTCAATCATAAGGAAAAATCCTTCATCCGTATCATCAAGGATATCAATCGCCTTTTCTGCCATTTGCTCAAGGTTAGGTGTATTTTTATCAGATTGCTCTAAATTCCAAAGACTGTTTGTAAACTGAGCAAAGCTCCAGCTACCCTCAGGAAGAGCCATCATTTCCTGATATGTTGTAACATATGTGTATCCGTTTTCTACTGCCATTTCTTCAGTAGCATAACCGTTTTCCATACCCCAGATTAAATCAATACCGGAATCCATCTGGTCATTTGTAATATCCTCTGTGTTACCTCTATCGGAAGAATGAGCAGAAAATGTTGCAGGTGTCGCACCCGAGGTTTCATCAGTAGTGATAACGCCTGTAAGCATCCCCTTTTCCATACAAAGCTCTGAAAGGTTTTTAGGGCAAGAAAATGTTGCAGTTCCATCGGTTGGGTAAACACCTATACCACCGTTATATGTTCTTATACCGGTTGCCAAAGCAGTTCCTCCTGCGGCACTGTCGGTTACAGCATTAGATGCAGAACGAGTCAAAGAGCTACCTAATAAATCGAATGTATCCATCGTAAGAGTTATATCTCTTTCGTTTTTGGCTTTTTCCAAATGATTAAAGCCCATACCATCACCAATAAGGTAGATAACATTTTTAATTTCATCATTAAAATAATATGAGGAATCAACAGTTTCGGAAGGGATATAAATCCCCAGCGTTGAACCAACCGAAAGGATAAAACTCATTAAAACTGCTATTATTTCTGTTAAAGCAGCTTCAACTCCAGCAAACATTTAAAACACCTCTTTTGAATTTATATCTTAATATTATTCCATTGCATCGGTAAAAGCAAGAAATTTTTATATTATATAATGTTGTTGAATCTGTAAACATCGCCATCACTGAATTGAAATACAATATTTTTCATTTAATTACTAGTTACAGGCATTTTTGAAAGCTCAAGCTTTAACACTCCGCCTGCTGTTATTTCGGAATATGTTAAATAAAATCTGTCAAGCTTTTTACCATTAAGATAAATACTTTTGATATACAAATACTCCAAAGGATTCTTATCACATTTTATTTCTAAGAAATTATTAACCCGGCAGGTATGATATTTCTCATCAAGCCTGATTTTAACTTTTTCAAAAAGCGGTGTGTTAATATAATATTTGTCATCACCGGGGCAAACCTGTGCAAAGCCCATTGCAGAAAGCACATACCAAGCAGAAAGCTGTCCCACATCCTCGTTACCGCAAAATCCGTATGCGTGGGTATTGTAGCTTTCCTTTTGAACGCGCCTTGTCCAATACTGTGTTCTTTCAGGGAGACCCAAAATACTGAAATAATGGGTTATATTATGACAGGGCTCGTTAGAATGATTATAATCGTTATTCCATAATGCACTAAGGTCAGCTTTCTCAAAGAAACGCTCCAATAGTTTTATGGTTCGTTTTTTACCAAAAAGCTCGCTTAAGCCTCTAACATCATAGGGTACAAACCACGACTGTTGATAAATATTACTCTCAACCGTGCCATCATCCCCGTATCTGCCTTTTTCAAAAACAAATAAACCGTATTTATTTCTTGGTGCCATAAAGCCCAATAATTTATTATAATTTTCTTTATATCGCCTAACCCTGTTCATAAAAAATTCAGAGTCTTCTGTTTTACCCATTTTTTCAGCAAACTTCGCCATAGTATAATCTGCCAATAAAAACTCCAGGGTATCACTTAATTTATATGGTGAATAGCATTTTTCCATATATTGCTTGCATTTAGGCCTTACAGAATAAAACGGACGATTCCCGAGAGTTTCGGCGCAAATACTTGATGCTTTTGCTATTTCGTAAGCCCTGTTTATATCATAAGGAACTATCCCCTTAACAACAGAATCTGCCACAACAATAAGCCCCGGATCGCCTACCATACAGCCCGCATCGATACCAACAAGCTCCCATTTAGGAAATGATGTGTTTTTTAAATCCGCAATTTTCAAAAGAGAGTTTACTGCATCATTTACCAACTCAGGATTCATAACCGCCAAAAGAGGGAATTCGCTTCTATAAACATCCCAACCGCTAAACACAGTTCTCTGGCTATAACCATCAACTGTATACACCTTGCCCTCAATAGCAAATCTACCATCAACATCAGTTGCAACACGAGGATCTAAAAGAGTATGGTAAAGGCAAGTATAAAAAATCTCTAAATCTGTTTCGTTATCACCCTCAACCTCAACCTTATCGAATGCCTTTTCCCATTTTTCAAAGGCGAGCCTTCTTACTCTTTCGAAATCAAATCCGTAATCCTCCGCGGCAAGATTTTTTCTTGCACCATCTGAATCAACATAAGAAATTGCACACCTTATGACAACGCTTTCTTCCGGGAAACCGAACTCTGCTAAAATTCCGACATCTTCATCTTCAAGGGACATAATACCCTCAGAAACAAGCTCTTCGTTACTAAAAAACTGCATTTTTTTTGCAGGAACGGAAAACTCGCAAATAAAATAAAGATTATACGATATTCTGCCGTGACCTCTACCAAAGCCACCACCTTCAGGAGTACAAATAATTTCGCCCTCTATTGTTTTATCATCAATTATCTTGATTTTTTGAAAATCAGACTTACCACCGATTCTTCTGGAAAAATTCAATATCACCCTTGAATTCTCACCCTTTGGATATGTAAATCGCAAAAGACCCGTGTGCTCTGTGGCAGTAGCCTCTGCAAAAATATTGTATCTTTCAAGAATAACAGAATAATAACCTGCCTGTGTCTTTTCTTTTTCGTGAGAAAACTCCGATTTCCAGCCATAGCTTCCCTTCAAAAAGGGTTGATACTCATTGCTACCGCTTCTAAGGTCAGTTTCGTTAATAACAGGCATTATTTGAAGGTTACCCAAATCTCCATACCAACCGATACCACTCATATGGTTAAAGCTAAAGCCTTCAATTGTGTTATGGCAATAGTTATAACCGCTTCCGTTATCACCGCCCGTTACGGTATCGGGTGAAAGCTGAACCATTCCGCCGGGCAAGCATGCTCCGGGGTAGGTTTTGCCGCCACCATGGGATTCTTCAATTTGCCCGTCTCCGACAGTTCCTATCATAGTATTTACATATTTTGCTTTTTCCATAAAATCACCTTATAAATCCATAAAACGTTAAAGTATAATATACTATAGATTCGCATTTATTTCAATAAATATTCAATTATTGTTAATATTGAATTATTATTTAATCAGTGATATAATAAACTCCAATATAGGAGGCGCTTGTTATGGCAATTATCAAACTTATCATTTCTTTTATCCTTGCTTTAGAGCAAATTCTTGCCCCTGTTACAGTTGCAACTCAATCAGGCGGAGAGGATGCTTTTTTTACAGAATGGTCCGTAAAAGATGATTTCACTCAGGAAGCATACATCACAATGGTTAAAAACCCCGATGAGGATTTTGTTATACTTAACCTTGCAGATGTTCAGCTTGGTGACGATGAGGTTTACGGCGAAATGGGCGAAAGATCAAACGCTCTTATAGCAAAGCTTATTGAAGATACTCAACCGGATTTAATAACTCTTTCGGGCGACAATGCCTGGGCAACTATGGCTTATATGGAATTGGTTGATTATATTGATTCCTTCGGTATTCCCTGGGCTCCCGTAATGGGCAACCATGATGGTGAGGGTTGCATCAGCGAATTCTGGGCTTGCCAGCTATTCCTTGATGCAGAAAACTGCCTTTTCCAATGCGGACCTAAGGATATGGGCTACGGTAACTACATAATAAATATCCTTGAAAATGATAATATTATCCATACTCTCTTCATGATGGATACTCACTCCAACCGCGAATACACACTTGATGACGGCACTTATCTTGAAAGTGAATATGACCATCTCTGGCCTCGTCAGATTAAATGGTACAAATGGGCAGTTAACGGTATTGCAGAAATGCAGGGCAATCAAGTGGACAGCTCTGTTATTCTCCACATTCCGCTAATGGAATATCGCGACGCATGGAATGCTGCCTGGGATGCTGAAAACGAATGCTATAAACCCGAATATGCCGATTCTTCCTTTGGTGTTAACCTTGAATGGGTTTGTAGCGCTCCCGAGAACAATGGTTTCTTTGATGTTTGCAAGGAATACGGCACAAAGAATGTTATCTGCGGCCATGACCATGTTAACAGCGCGTCTATTCTTTATGAGGGCGTAAGGCTTACATACGGATTAAAATTAGGCGAAGGCTGCTACTATGACGATGCCCTTATCGGCGGAACAACTCTTACTATTGATTCAGAGGGTAAAACCGAAACAAAGCACCATTACCTTAACCTCGCAGATTTTTAAAGCTCAAATATAAATATCACAAAAAACGCTCAAATCCTAAGGATTCGAGCGTTTTTTATTACATTTTTATCTTTAATGTTTTTATTTCCCAAGGTCTGAAGCTGAGCTCTCCGTTTTTGATTGGCTTTATTTCGTTACCCAATAAATCCACCTCAGAACAAACATCACCGGCAGCAGTTTTAACTACTCCATTTGAGAATTCATCCGAATAATTGCAGAAACGCATAAACAAGGAATCATCCTCAGAGTAAGCTGTAGTTAAAATCACCTCTCCTGCTGAGCACTTAACATCCGCAAAAGTAAATTCACTTAAATCGCCATTACCTTTCCCTATTTTTTCAACTATAGGGGTGTATGCATATGAAACTGCCTTTTTGTGAAGCTCAGCATTTTCTAAAGAGGCATCAAAGGACAAAAGTGCAAACTCATCCTCATAAACACCATCAAGAATTTTTGTTCCGCACAGATATTCATTTGAATAAACAAGAGGGATTGACACCCTGTTACCGTTAATTGCAGCGCCCATACAGCCTCTGTTCATAACGGCAAAACCGTTTTTATTATCACGCAAGCATAACCAATATATTCCGTTAAGATATGTTGAAGATGCAAATGATTCCTCGGGAGAAACATCTTTATCAATTATAATTCGGTCTTTTTTATACCAATAATCCTCTGTTACTCTTATCGCACCGTTCCATTCGGAAATTGAATAGGGCAAATCCCTGAACATCCTTCTGGAATTTTCAAGGCAAAGATTCATATTAAAGCAAAGCTTACTCTCATGAATATGCCCGTTAACCGTAATTGATTTTTCTAAGCCTGCTTTTTCGCCTATTTTTCCTATATGTTCACCATGAACTGCAAATTTTGTTTTACAATCAATGCGAGGATTTTCGCCATTAAAGCACATTTCAAATTCACAGTAAACTCCGCCTATTTCTCCTTTATAAACAGCATTTGCACCGTTACTACGGATTTTCACAGTCCATTTACCATTTGAAACGCAATATTCATCTTCAACAACAGCTGAAAATAACTCGCCTTCTCCGTTGTCAAAAATTCTTCTGCCGGTTTTGGCATCATCAAGGCAGGCTATACCTGTATCAGTTAATTTTAAAACATAGCACGGCGTTGTTAAAATACCTTTTTCACAATCCCAGAAATATGAAAACTCTCTACAAATTTCGGGATTTTCTAACCTTTTTGCCGTAAACGGAGCAAGCTTAACATTTATAAATCTGCCATCAACTTCAACCCATTCTTCAATTTCAAATGAGTGAGTATTTATAGCAAGAAGCGATTCTTTTTCAGGGCAAGCAAAACGCTTGGATAATACTTTTAGCGATTCGTTTATTACTCTTTCGGAGGCATCAACGGAATCAGGAATAAATCTGCGTGCAAGATCTAAAAGCCCACAAATAGTAACATCATGGTGTTGAGCCGCAAGAGCATATTTCCACGCCTTATCCATAAGCTCTTTACAAGAAGACCCTCCCAATATCACAGAAAGCGCATTTAATTTTTCTGCTTGAACTGCATTGACCTCTGCCTTACGAACACCGTTAAAAATTTCATTACCGCAATAACCCCAAGGCATTTGCACATGGAAATCATTATCGGTTGTTACTAATTCATCCTTTGCCTCACCATAAATAGCAGGTATATCCTCCAAAAGAACATATTCGTAGTTATCTTTTGTTTCTATATGAGCGGTGATAGGTTCAATTGTTTGTGTTAAATCATCGTATCTTGAAGCCAGAAGCGGAGAATATTTTTCAAACATCTCTTCAAACTCTTCAAGGGTTATTTGAGTTGTTTCAGGAGGCCTTGAAAGAATCCAGTTATCAACAGTTGTGCAATTATACCCCCTGCCCTGTTTATCATATGTTGGAACTGCAGGAATTGCAGTTTTATCCTTGCCTATCCACTTGCCCCATGCAGAATCAAATGTGCGAGGATAGCCATAACCCATAACATGTGAACGCAAAATCGCCGCCTCATAACCGCAAAGCTTAATAAGCTGAGGAGTCTGGTTATTAAGAGCAAATTCAGAAATAGAGTATACCGATGGCGTTTTTCCATAATATTCAAGGTTTGTTTTTACAGCATAGCTTAACTGTCGGGCATTAGATTCTTCAGAAATTGTCAACGAAAGCGGTTGTCCATAGGTTGTTGCACCTAAACCCACCCTGTCGGGATATTCCTTTAAAAGTTTGCCTATAAGCTCCACAACCTCCGGATCACATTTCGAAAACTCATCAAAAGTAAATGATTCGTAATCAAGGCCTATTCTGAGTTTAGGATATTTTTCCAACCACTCAAAAAGAGTTTTTAGGCGAGGCTTAACCTCATCCTTCCATAAAACATAACCGCCGTGTTCATAAGTTAAAATATACAGCTTTTTCTGTTGCATAGTGTATCACATCCTTTATTTACCGAAATCAGTATCGGTTATTCTGGGAATTTCAATTGATTCGGTATAAAGCTTTCTCGGATTATTTTCATCAAGAATAATAAGCCTGCCGCCATGCTCTTTACCATAGGTAAAGTAACCTGCGCCGAGAGTTTGGTAAAGGTCGATTCCCTCAACATTCATACGAAAATCGTTAATATGGTCGTGACCAAAAAATGCTGCGAAAATATCACCCGTTTTTTTCCAGCTTGTAAACTGTTGAGTATAATCGTTCTCCATATTAGGAGGGCAAGGAACCTCTCTTACCCTGCCTTCTAAAATTTCATTTGCAAGGTAGAAATATTTACCGTCACGTTGAAAGGTATATTCATCATCAGCAGTAACCTCTTTGAACCCAACAAGCTCCTCCTGAACAGGAATATGCTGAAAAAGAATTGCAGGAAGCGGCTCTCCGCCATTCTCTTTTTTCAATTCTGCGGCGCGTTTTTCATACCATTCAATCTGGTCTTCGTGAACATGGTCATATCCAAAATCACCGCTTTTTTGTCTTTCATAATCATTGGAATCCATAAGCCAGATTGCAAAAGCATCCCTTTTACCATCGCTGCTTTTAATAGTTACGCAGCAGTTACCGCAACCATAAACATCCTCATCATTAAGATTTGAACGGCAATTAGCATACTCCATATATTGCATCATCTGAAATTCTGTATGAAAACCGCATTCACCATCGTGATTACCAAAAACAACGCAAAGAGGAATATTTCTTTTCCTTATCGGCTCGGTTATTTTTTGAATTGTGCTTTGAACTAAATCATAAGTAAATTCTTCCCAATAACCACTTATGTTATCACCGCCGAAAACAACTAAATCAGGATTAGTTTTTGCAACCAGGCTTTCAATAACATTTAAAGTTTCCTTATCCTTGTTATCAGGTATTTCGCGGATTTCATCATCATCCATCACAGGCTCAACATCGTGAATATCAGTAATATGTAAAATTTTAAACTTTCCGTCTGCACCGAATTTAAGCGGTGCAGGCGTTTCTCTTTGAAACCTTGCCGTTTTCCATTTTTTAGGGTAACCCTTTGCCATAATTTTCACTCCTATATTTTAAAATGCCCAATTACCATTGCGGAATATTGGATATGCTTCACCATTTTTATACCCTGTTATTTCAAGATCTTCAGCACCGATCATAAAATCAACATGTATCATACTGTCGTTAACACCAAGAGCCTGACATTCCTCTAAGCTTTTATCCTCAAAGCCATCGATAGTGTCGCAGAAACCTCTGCCTAAAGCCACATGGCAACTTGCGTTTTCATCAAAAAGAGTGTTATAGAATAAAATACCTGTATTTGCAATTGGGCTATTGTATGGAATCAATGCCAATTCGCCCAAATATTTTGCACCATCATCCATAGAAAGCATTTTATCAAGCAAATCTTTACCTTCTGCTGCTTGCCACTCAACTGCCTTACCATCTTTAAAGGTAATAGAAAAATCATTTATAATCTGGCCTTGGTACGAAAGGGGTTTTGTAGAAACGAGCTTACCTTCTGCAAAACCTTTTTTGGGCGAAATAAAAACCTCTTCTGTTGGCAAATTCGGATTAAAGAAATTACCGGAAAGAGTTCTCTCACCGCCTCCGCACCAATGGCTCTCTGGAATAAGCGAGGCTTTAAAATCAGTGCCGTTAGAGCTTTTATATTCCAAATAATCAAATTTCTTATCGTTAAGGTATGCTGTGCGGGATTTTAAATCTGCATTATGCTTTTTCCATTCTTCCTCTGGGTCATTATCCTTTGAAACGTAAACTGTTTTAAGAATAGCATCCCAAAGCATATTGTAGGCTTTATTTTTAGTTTCATTCGGAAACACCTTCTTAGCCCATGCATAAGAGGGAACTGCCGCAATAGTCCATTGATCCTTGTTTTCAAGGGCATCGCTGTATTTTTTGGTAATTTTATATCGCGCCATTTGAGATTTTTGCATTTTTTCCCGATTTACTCCCGCAAGACCATCCGGGTCTTCGCTTTCAATATAAATCCTACAAGGAATCTCCTCCACCATAAGCTTAAGGCGTTCCTCCTGCCATGCGGGAACCTCGCTCAATGATTTTAATGAGCGATATCTGTAATTAAGCTTTGTTACCGCTTGAAAGCCCCAATCAACCTCAACTCTTGAAGCCCCTGCTTTATAACACTCTGCAACAAGAATTGTAATAAATTCATATTGATCAGCCTCGCAATAAATTCTTACAGGCTGACCTTTTTTAATATTTGCACCAACTCTGGCTATCAAACGGGCATATTTTTTTTGCATTGTTTTAGTCATAAAATCGCCTCCGAATATATTATTTATTTTAACACAGCATAAATGCAAATACAATAAAAAACATCAATTAAAGCCCAAAAAGGAGAAACGTCTGTAAATAGCGTTTCTCCTTTAAGTGACTTTATCAGTCATTTTTCAGATTTACTTATTTGTTGCCTTCTTCGTAAGCCTGAATCATCTTCTTAACCATCTGGCCGCCGATAGAACCTGCCTGACGAGAAGTAAGATCGCCGTTGTAACCCTGCTTAAGGTCAACGCCTACCTCTGCAGCTGCCTCCATCTTTACCTGATTGAGAATCTGCTTTGCATTTGCCTTAGTATCTGCGGGCATACCGCTATTTTTTGATGCCATTTCCATTCCACTCCTTCGCTGTGTTTTTCTTGCGTTTGCTTTAATATTATGATGTATTTATTAAATTTTATAGCAAGAAATTTTTTACATATTGTTTGACAATATTTTGTACTAATGTTAAACTTAAAAAAACACTACGGAGGTTTTTAATATGGTATCAAGACTTCTAACGAAAAATGATTTAGAGCAATTTTCGCAGGTTTCCTCAACAGCATATATTCACGATGCTTCAGAAACGGAATTTGACGAAACAAAAGATATTTTCGGTACCTTTACAGACGATAATATTCTTATTTCACAAATTGAATGCGGATATAAAACATGCATATATGGTGACAAGGAACTAAAATGCGCCGCAGTAGGCGGAGTTGCAAGCAGACCGGAATACCGCCGATTAGGCGGAGTGCGCGCAACATTCAATGCAGTTTTTGAAAACGCTTTAAAAAAGAATTGTGCTATAAGCATTTTATATCCATTTTCAATATCTTATTACAGAAAATTCGGTTATGAAACCATATTAAAGTATATAAACGCAACTTGTTCTTTCAAGGCGTTTGAAAAGCTGGATAGGTTTACAGATGTTACCCTTGCAACAGAAGAGCACCGAAAAGTGCTTTCAGCAATATACGCTGCTGTTGCAAGCCAATGTAATATGATGTTCAAAAGAGAAAATGCTGAAAGCTTTTGCCTGACTCCATATAACTCTATGAAATACACTTATTTTATAAATAAGTGCGAAAGCAAGGGTTATGTTATTATTTCTCCCAACAGAGCGCAAAGCGTAATAAAAATTGAGGAAATCGGCTTCACTGATAAAGCTGCGCTCATCAGTCTTTTAGGTTTTTTGAGAACATATGACGGTAATTACGATACTGTAATTTTCGAAAAGCTCCCCTTAAACACTCCGATTTTTAATTTTATTGACAATGAAAACAAGCTTATTGAGCGAAAAATCATTTACGGCGGTGCCGCAAGAATTCTTGATTTTGAAGCAGTTTTAAAAGCCAACCGCTATCCCGATGAAAAAGGTTCTTTTTCAGTCAAGCTTACTGATAAAGAATTTGAAAAAAACAACGGTATTTTTACAGTTGAGTATGAAAACGGCGTTGCCAAGGTAAATAAAAACATTACAAATGATTATGATCTTTCTCTCGATACTCTCACAGCGGCAAAAGTTCTTTTAGGCTGCGAAGGCTTCACTGCAGAAAACTTATCCTTCTTCCCCAATATTGAAACAAGAAGCAATTGCAATGATTTTCTAAAAGCATTCCCCAAAAGAACAACTATTTTTTACGATGATTTTTAAAGAAAAACCAATTACATTCTCTTGTGTTTTTGCACAAGAGAGTGTTTTTCTTTTTGTAAATTTTATATGATAAATAGAACTTTTTTCAATTACAATTATTTTTGTTGCCAACTTTAAAATGGGGTGATAATATATAGTAGTATTCAATTATTTAAATTCCCCAATACGAAGGAGAATGTATTATGGTTAAAGTTCTTAAATTCGGCGGTAGCTCTCTTGCAGATGCAGAGCAGTTTAAAAAGGTTGCCGCTATTATCAAAGCTGAGCCTGAACGCAGATATGTTGTTGCTTCGGCTCCCGGTAAAAGATTTTCTGAAGATATTAAGGTTACTGATATGCTTTACGATTGCTACAAGCTTGTTAAAGCAAACCAGGGTATCGACGAGGCTTTTTCCCTCATCGAAAATCGCTACAACGGCATCATCAACGATTTAGGTATTTCTCTTGACCTTCAAAAAGAGTTTGACAGAATTAAAAATGCTATTGTTCACCATGCAGGTCGTGACTACATTGCAAGCCGTGGCGAATACCTTAACTCTATGGTTCTCGCAAGCTATATCGGTTATGATTTTATTGACGCTGAAGAAGGTATCTTTTTCAAAGACAACGGCACTCTCGATACCGAAAAAACCAATGAAGAGCTTACTGCGATTCTTGCTAACCATACTCATGCAGTTATTCCCGGTTTCTACGGTGTTATGCCAAACGGCACAATAAAAACCTTCTCTCGCGGAGGTAGCGATATAACCGGTTCAATCGTTGCAAGAGCCATTAAGGCTGATATATACGAAAACTGGACGGATGTTTCCGGTATGCTTATGGCAGACCCAAGATGCGTTAAAGATCCTAAGGTTATTCCCGTAATCACCTATGCAGAGCTTCGAGAGCTCTCCTATATGGGTGCAACAGTTATGCATGAAGATGCTATTTTCCCCGTTCGCGAAATGGGTATTCCTATTAACATCAGAAACACAAATGCTCCTGCTGACGCCGGCACTATGATTGTTGATTCTGTTGAAAGCAACAAAGTTGATACAATTATAACAGGCGTTGCAGGCAAAACAGGCTTTTCTGTTATCGCAATTGAAAAAGATATGATGAATTCTGAGGTTGGCTTTGGAAGAACCGTTCTCGAAGTTCTTGAAAACTACAATATCTGCTTCGAACACCTTCCTTCAGGTATTGATACAATGTCAGTTGTTGTTAATGACCACGATTTCCTTCCTCATAGAGTTGCCATTGTTAACGATATCATGAAGCGAACAAAGGCTGATGCTGTTAATGTTTATGGCGGTATTGCCCTTGTTGCGGTCGTAGGCAGAGGTATGGCAGGCTCAAAGGGTACTGCA
>JAZUOA010000106.1:0-11418 GCA_045604445.1 Acutalibacteraceae bacterium | reverse complement strand
TTTTGCCTTTGCAAAATGCTTGACAAAAAAACAAATATAGGTAAAATAAAATACAATGGGAAATATATTGCCTTAGATGGTGTTTCAAATCCGGCTAACTTTGGTGCAGTTGTAAGAACTGCCGAGGCAGTCGGGCTTGATGGCGTTATTGTGAGTGGCGGTTGTGATATTTACAATCCTAAATCTCAAAGAGCCGCAATGGGTTCGCTTTTCAGGCTTAATGTTGTTGAAACCGATAGCTTACCCGCTTTTTTAGAAAGCCTTAAAGAAAAGGGAATGAAGGTTTATGCCGGGGTTCCTTCTGAAGATGCTGAAAAAATAACTGAGGTAGATATGAATGGTGGTGTTATTTCAGTTATCGGAAACGAGGGTAACGGTATAACCGAGGATGTTATTGCCTGTTCTACCAAAAGGGTAACAATTCCTATGAGGGGTAGGGCAGAATCCCTTAATGCAGCGTCAGCGGCATCTATTATTATTTGGGAAATGATGAGATGAAAAAAAGTCCTGTTGAATATTGGATATGGCTTCAAACGGCTTTAGGGGCAGGCGCAAGAACCGATGAAATTCTTGCTTATTTTGAATCGCCCCAAGAGCTGTACAACGCAGGGTATTGTGAATGGCGCCTTTCAGGTTTATTTACTTCAAGAAAATTAGAGTTATTACAGGCTACAAAGCTTTCGCAATCAAAAGAGGTTATTGCTGAATGTAATCGTAAGGGGTACGGCATAATTACACCTGACAGCAATCTTTTTCCGGAAAGGCTCAGGAGCTTGGTTGATATGCCATTAGTTCTTTATGCAGTAGGAGATACCTCTGTTTTAAATTTGCCTGTCAGCATTGGGATAGTGGGTACCAGAAACGCCAGCGCATACGGAATTGAAACTGCGCAAAAGCTTTCGTATCAGTTAGCCTCATGCGGAGCGGTTGTCGTAAGCGGCGGCGCTTTGGGGATAGATAGCGAAGCCCATGCAGGCGCAATGTTAGCCAAGGGGCAAACAATTGCCTATCTGGGATGCGGTTTATCAGTGAATTATCTTAAAGAAAACGCATCTCTTCGCAGGGCAATAGCGAGGCATGGTGCGGTAGTTTCGGAATATCAGCCATTTACTTCAGCCAACAGAACAACTTTTCCTATAAGAAACCGCCTTATATCAGGCACGGCGTTAGGCGTTGTTGTTATTGAAGCCGGTGTTAAAAGCGGTTCGTTAATTACAGCCAACAGAGCTCTTGAGCAGGGGAGAGATGTTTTTGCGGTTCCGGGTGATATTGTTCGCTCTTCTTTCGATGGAACAAATCACCTTATAAAACACGGTGCTAAGCCTGTTTTTTCAGCTGATGATGTTTTATGTGAATATGAGTATTTATACGGAGAATATATATCTTTTGAAAATGCAGAAAAAAAGCTTTCTGAAATTCCGTATACTGACTACAGAAACAAAACGGCAACAACTTCTCAGGTTGAAAAAAGAGAAAGAGAAGAATCAGAATCTCGTAATGTTGAGAAAAAAGAGTTACCGGCAGATATAAGCGAAGCTTCAATGCTTATATATTCGGTGATGAGCGGTGAGCCTATCCATATTGATGATATTGTTCGCCAAACAAATTTGAAAATGAATGCTGTTCTATCGTCATTAACGGAGCTTGAGCTTTTAGGCTTTGTTGAGGCGGAAAGCGGCAAGAATTATAAATTAAAGTAACTAACCTTTAAGAGAGGATGAAGATAATGTCTAAACTTGTTATTGTTGAGTCTCCTGCTAAGGCTAAAACAATAAAAAAATATCTTGGTAACGATTATGATGTTGTAGCATCTATGGGTCATATCAGAGATTTACCGGCTGCAAAGTTGAGCGTTGATGTAAAAAATGATTTTGCTCCCAAATATGCAATTATAAAAGGCAAAGAAAAGCTTGTTAAGGAGCTTAAAGAACGCGTTTCAAACAGCGAAAAAGTTTTTCTTGCAACTGACCCGGACCGCGAAGGAGAGGCTATTTCATGGCATCTTGCTACTGTTTTAGAGCTTGATTTAAACAGCGCAAACCGAGTTAAATTTAATGAAATCAACGAAACAAGCGTAAAAAGAGGAATTAATAACCCTGAGGTTGTAGATATGGGGCTTGTTGATGCTCAGCAGGCTCGCCGTATTCTTGACAGATTAGTTGGTTATCGACTTAGTCCGTTTATTTCGCAGAAAATAAGAAGAGGGCTTTCCGCAGGTCGTGTGCAAAGCGTTGCGGTTCGCCTCATAGTTGACCGTGAGGATGAAATAGCAAAATTCAATCCGGAAGAGTATTGGTCAATTGATGCAAAGTTCCTCTCAAACAGAAAAACCTTTAATGCTGCTCTTACTGCAGATGAAAGCGGTAAGGTTAAGATAGAGAATAAGGAGCAGGCAGATTGCTTTATGGCTCGTTTGGAGGATGCAGTTTACACTGTTGATTCCGTAAAAAAAGGCACAAGAAAAAAACAACCTTCTCCCCCCTTTATTACATCCTCTATGCAACAAGAGGCTTCAAGAAAACTTAATTTCCAAGCCCAAAAAACAATGAAAATAGCTCAGGAGCTTTATGAGGGTGTTGAGCTTGCAGGAATCGGTATGACAGGTCTTATCACTTATATGAGAACAGACTCTCTTCGTATTTCTGAGGAAGCAAGAGCAACTGCTAATGCATATATTTCAAAAGCCTATGGTGATAAGTATCTTCCTGATAAGCCTCGTTATTTTAAAACTCGCGCAGGTGCTCAGGATGGTCACGAGGCTATAAGACCCACTAATATTGAGATTACTCCTGCTATTGCAAAGCAGAGCCTTACAAATGACCAATATAAGCTTTATAATCTTATCTGGTGCAGATATGTTGCAAGCCTTATGGCTGCCTGCGTTCAGGATACAGTTAAGGTTGAAATTAAGGCTGAAAAATCCGGCGTTGATGGTTATTGTATGTTCTCTGCAAGCGGTTATTCTGTTAAGTTCGATGGTTTTACGGCTCTCTATGAGGATTCGCAGGAGGATTCTGAGGCAGAAAGCACAATACCCGAAATTAAAAAAGATGACGTTCTTAAACTTAAAGAGGTTAAAGGCAATCAGCATTTCACTCAACCTCCTGCTCATTATACGGAAGCTTCGCTTATTAAAACGCTGGAAGAAACCGGTGTGGGCCGTCCCAGTACCTATGCTTCGATAGTAAGCACAATTATAAAAAGAGAATATGTTAAACGCGAAAGCAAACTCCTTAAGGCTACTGAGCTTGGCGTTACAACAACAAATCTTCTTAAAGAAAAGTTCCCCAAAATTGTAAATACAAGATTTACTGCATCAATGGAAACAAAGCTTGATGAAATTGATGAGGGTAAATGCAATTATGTTGAAATGCTCCGCGAATACCATGAGGATTTAGAAAATGCACTTTCCAGAGCAAAAACAGAAATGCAAGGGCAGAAAATTCAGCTTCAGGAAGATATTACCGATGTTAAATGCGAAAAATGTGGCAGAAATATGGTAATTAAGGTTGGCAGATTCGGCAAATTCCTTGCTTGCCCAGGTTATCCTGAATGCAAAACAACCAAACCCCTCGTTGAAGAAACGAATGCCGTTTGCCCCATTTGCGGCGGTAATGTTATTGGTAAAAAATCAAAACGCGGCTATCAATTCTATGGTTGCAGCAATTATCCCGAATGCAATTTTATGACTTGGGATAAGCCTACAGGAGAAACCTGCCCTAAATGCGGTAAGGCACTCTTTAAAGGCAAGGGCGGAATAGTTTCCTGCTCGAATGAGGCTTGCGATTATTCTTTTAAAGCCGCAAGAAAAAATGCTAAGAAAACGGAAGATAAAAATGACTGATAAAAATGCAGTTGTTATAGGCGGTGGGCTTGCAGGCGTTGAGGCGGCAAAGCAGCTATCCAAAAGGGGAATAAAGGTTACTCTCTATGAAATGAAGCCTGCAAGGTTTTCACCTGCCCATAAAAGCGAAAAGTTGGCGGAGCTTGTTTGTTCAAACTCCTTAAAGGCATCCCGCCTCGGCTCTGCGGCAGGGCTGTTAAAGGCTGAAATGAGGCTTTTCGGTTCTGTTTGTCTTGATGCTGCCGAAAAAGCGGCAGTTCCTGCGGGCGGTGCTTTGGCAGTTGACAGAGATGTTTTTTCCGAGCTCATAACACAGGCAATAGAAGCAGATAAAAATATAACTCTTATAAGGGAAGAGGTAACTGAAATACCATCAGCAGATGTTGTTATAATTGCAGCAGGTCCGCTTATGTCGGATGCTTTAGCTGAAAAGGTTGCAGAAATTTGCGGAAAAAGCTTTTTATCCTTTTTCGATGCGGCAGCACCAATTGTTACTGCAGAGAGCATTGATATGGAGAACGCCTTTACTCAGTCAAGGTACGATAGGGGTGGCGAGGATGATTATATTAACTGCCCATTGGATAAGGCTCAGTACGAGGAGTTTTATGAGGCTCTTATAAATGCGCAGAGCGCAGAGCTGCATTCTTTTGATAAGAAAAAGGATGTGTATGAGGGGTGTATGCCAATAGAGGTATTAGCTTCTCGTGGGAAAGATGCAATGCGATATGGTCCCTTAAAGCCTGTGGGGCTTGTAAACCCAAAAACAGGCCACAGACCTTGGGCTAATCTGCAACTACGAAAAGAGAATAAAGACGGCACAATGTATAACCTGGTAGGGTTTCAAACAAATCTCAAATTTCCTGAACAAAAAAGAGTGTTCGGAATGTTCCCGGCGTTAAAAAATGCAGAGTTTGTAAGATATGGTGTTATGCATCGTAATACATTTTTGAATTCTCCCAATCTTTTATCTTATGATTTTAGCTTAAAAAAAGATAAAAGTATTTATTTTGCAGGGCAAATAACCGGTGTTGAGGGTTATATGGAATCTGCTTCATCTGGAATTTTAGCAGGCTATAACGCTGCAAGGTATCTTTTGGGAGAAGAACCGATACTTTTGCCGAAAATTACTATGTTAGGTGCCTTGTCGCAGTATATATGCGATGAGTCTGTTAAAAATTTTCAACCTATGGGCGCGGCTTTTGGAATAATTGAACCCTTGGAAGAAAAAATCAGAGATAAAAAGGAACGCTATGAAAAATTAGCACAGCGTAGCCTTGAGTATTTTAAAACTATAGAATTATAATCCGGAGGATATATGGATTTTACAAGTTTTGAAAATAAAATCGGATACAGTTTCAAAAACAAAAAGCTTCTTGAAGTTGCTTTGACTCATTCATCTTATGCTAACGAAAACAGAATACAAGCTGATAACGAGCGATTGGAGTTTTTAGGTGATTCTGTTTTGGGCTTTGTTACCGCAGAGTATCTTTTCTCAGAATTTAAAACGCAGCCCGAGGGTAAGTTGACAAACTTGAGGGCGGCAGTTGTTTGCGAAAAATCGCTTTTTAAATTTGCAGAAAAAATTTCCTTAGGTGATTATATCCTTATGGGAAAAGGTGAGGAGCATACGGGCGGAAGAAATCGTCCGTCAATAGTTTCCGATGCTTTTGAAGCAGTTATTGCAGCTATGTACCTTGATGGCGGTATGGAAGCAGTAAAGCCATATATACTCGGTTTTATTAAGGATGCAGTGAAGCGAGAAGTAAATTTCAAGGATAATAAATCCTTGCTTCAGGAAGAAGTACAAAAATCCAAAGGTAATGTTTTAAATTATGAAGAAACGGGCGAAACGGGTCCCGATCATGATAAGGTGTTTAATTTTGTTGTTAAGCTTAACGGCGAGGTTATAGGAAATGGAAGCGGCAAAACAAAGAAGGAAGCTGAGCAAGCCGCCGCAGGCAATGCTCTTATTAAATTAAAGAAATGAAGCATGCAAATATTTCTTTGTTTGTTCCTCATGCGGGTTGTCCTCATCAATGCTCTTTTTGCAACCAAAAAACCATATCCGGTTCCGTAAAACAATTAACTGTGCAAGAAGTCTGGGATACACTTGAGGAAGCATCAAGCCACGGAAATAACCCGGGAAATACCGAAATAGCTTTTTTTGGCGGAAGCTTTACCGCTATTGAAAGAGGCTATATGATATCGTTATTGGAGGCGGCAAAGCCGTTCGTAGACAAAGGCTTTTATTCAGGTATAAGGATATCTACCCGTCCTGATGCAATAAATAACGAGATTTTAGCGGATTTAAAGCGGTATAATGTAACTGCAATAGAGCTTGGAGCTCAAAGCACAGACGATAATGTTCTATTGAAAAATCACCGGGGCCACACAAGAGTGGACATTATAAATGCATCTCTTCTTATAAAAGAGTTTGGCTTCTCATTAGGCTTGCAAATGATGACAGGGCTATACGGTGACACACCCGAAAAAGCATTAAAAACCTGTGAGGACATAATAAAATTAAAACCTCAAACAGTTCGCATATATCCAACTATCGTACTTGAAGGCACAGAGCTTTGCGCTCTTTATAAAAAAGGTGAATATAAGCCTCAAACCATTGATGAGGCGGTTGAGCTTTCCTCGGTGCTTTTAGAAAAGTTTAATAACGCCGGAATCAGAGTTATCAGATTAGGTCTTCATTCAGGCGGTAATGTGGAGGATGGCTTTGTTGCAGGGCCATATCACCCTGCATTCGGCGAATTGTGCGAATCAAAAATATATCTTAGAAAAGCAAAGAAAATTCTTTTGGAAAAATATCCGTTAAAAACAGAAAACATCTGCTCATTAAGCAGTAAGCACAAGTTAACAATTTTCGTTAACGATAAAGAGATTTCTAAAATGACAGGGCAAAAGGGTTGCAATAAGGCGGCGCTTTACCGAGATGGCTGGGATGTTTCTGTCAAGGGTATGAAAACTTTGAAAAAATACGAAATTCTTATAGATTAAGGTGAAAAAATGTATCTTAAAGCGATTGAAATGCAAGGCTTTAAATCCTTTCCCGATAAGACTGTTCTTGAATTCGGAAAAGGCATAACTGCAGTTGTAGGTCCTAACGGAAGCGGTAAAAGTAACCTTTCTGATGCTATGCGTTGGGTTTTAGGTGAGCAATCAACTAAAAATCTGCGCGGCTCAAAAATGGAAGATGTTATTTTCAGCGGTACTGATGCGCGCCGTGCTGTTGGTTTTGCTGAAGTAACCCTGAAACTTGATAATTCCGATACAGCTCTTAATAACCCTGAAAAAATTGTTACGGTTACAAGGCGCTATTATCGTTCCGGAGAAAGTGAATATAAGATAAACGGTGAACAGGCAAGGCTTCGCGATATCCATGAATTATTTATGGATACGGGACTCGGCAGAGACGGCTATTCTATGATTAGTCAGGGTAAGGTTGAAACTCTTATTTCAGGTAAATCCGAGGATAGGCGCGATATGCTTGAAGAGGCTGCAGGTATTTCTCACTACAGATACCGCAGAGCTGATGCTATGAGAAGGCTCAATCAGGCAGAAGAAAATCTTCTTCGCTTGCGCGATATTTTAACAGAACTTGAAAGCCGTGTAGGTCCTTTGAAAACTCAAAGCGAAAAGGCTCAGAAGTTTTTAGAATATGCAGGCGAGAAGAAAAATCTTGAAATCGGTATATGGTTATATACAATTGAAAAATTAAAAACCGATTTGAGAGAGCAAGAGAAGAAAATAACTGTTGTTAATGCTCAGTATGATGAAACCTGTAAAACACTTCAGGAAATTGCTGATAAAATAGAAAAATCAAGCGAAGAAGTTCGCAGAATTACTGTTTGCGTTGATGAAATGCGCAGAGCTGCTTCTCAGCTTGAGGAGCAGGCATCAACTCTTGAGGGGCAAATTGCCGTTGAAGAAAACAACATTAAGCATAACAATGAAACAATAGAAAGAATTGAACGCGAAAAAACTGAAGAAAATGATACCGACACTGAAATAGCTTCTCAAATTGATGCTGCAAAGGCAGCTATTGATAAGCTTACCGAAGCTATTAGTGCAAAAAAAGCAGAGTTTGAAGCTTTTTCGGGTGAGCTTCAGATTTTAAGCGATGAAAACAGCAAATCCGCCCAGAAAAGCGCGGAGCTTAGCAATAAGGTATCCTCCCTTTCCTTTGAAATTGCAGATTGCAGAGTTACTGTTTCAACTGCAGATTCTTCTGTTGAAGAAATTAAAAACAGAATAAAAGCTATTGATTCCGCTACTGAGGCGAGAAAGCCGGTTCTTGAAACCCTTAAATCGCAGTGTAGCGAAACTGAAGCTGAGCTTGAAAAAATAGCTGAAAGAGGAACAGAGCTTAATAATTCTCTCTCGGGTATTGAGCTTCTTGCTTCAAAACGTTTTGAAAAATTAGAAAAGTTAAAAGAGCAAGAGAGCGCTTTAAAAAATGATATTCACATAAAAAATTCAAGAATTGCTATGTTAGGTGATTTAGAGAAAAATATGGAAGGATATCAGGGTAGCGTTAAAGCGGTTATGCGTGAGGTAAGGCATGGTGTCTTAAAAGGGATTCATGCTCCTGTTTCTCAAATAATTTCAGCAAAAGATAAGTATTCTCTTGCTATTGAAACCGCTCTTGGTGCTCAAATCCAAAACATAGTTACGGAAACTGAAAATGATGCCAAAAAAGCAATAGGTTTTCTCAAAGAAAGTAAGGTAGGCAGAGCAACATTTTTACCGCTTACTGCAATTAAAGGCAAGCTTCTTGATGAAAAAGGGCTTGATGATTGCTATGGCTACATAAATCTGGCAAGCAATCTTGTTGAATATGATAAAAAATATGAAGAAATAATTAAATCTCTTTTAGGAAGAACTGTTGTTGCTGAGGATCTGGATGCTGCCATCAGCATTGCTAAGAAATTTAATTATAAATTTAAAATTGTTACCCTTGCTGGTCAGGTTGTTAATGCCGGTGGTTCTATGACCGGTGGTGCAAAGCTTCAAAACGCGGGTATTTTAAGCCGCGGCAACGAGCTTGAAAGGTTAAAAAATGATGTTTCTGCCCTTGAAGAGAAGCTTTTGCTTTTGTCTAAAGATGTTGAATCTCAACAAGAAAGCTATTCTGCAGTTAGCGCAGAGCTTGAGGGATGCAAAGCAGAAATTGCATCATTGGGTGAGGATAAAATCAGAGTTGAAGGTATTCTTGCTTTAAGAAACGGTAATTATGAAAATACTCTTGCAATTCAAAATCAGGATGATGATGAGAAAGCAAGATTGAACGAAAGAATTGAAACTATAAATGCCGGTGCCGCCGATTCGCAAGCGAAGCTTGTTGAATTGCAGGCAGAGCTTGAAAATGTAGAGGCAGAGCTTTCGGAAATTACCGGTGACAGAGAAAGTATTAGCCAAAAGCGCGAAAAGCTTACCGCAGATGCAGCAGAGATAAACCTTGCAATTGCAACTGCCGAAAAGGAAATTGAAGCAAAAAGCGAAGAGATAACCCGTCTTTTAGGCAGAAGCACAAGCCATAAGGATAAGCTTTCTCAGTTGGATGGGGAAATTGAAGAACTGAAAAAGAAAAACGAGGATATTCGTGAAAGAATAGAAATCCTTAACGGAGAGGCTGAAGGCTTAAGAACAAGGGGCTCAGCTTCCAGAGAGCAGGTTGCTGTAGAAATCAGTAAGCGCGAACAATATGAGCAAGAAAGCTCAAAGCTTCGCATTCTCGAAAGAGAGAAAACTGAGGACCGCGAAAAGCTGGGTACTGAAAAAGCAAGGCTTACTGAGCGTAAGGAAACAATGGAAAAAGAGTTTGAGGATATTTCAACAAAGCTTTTTGATGAATATGAACTTACTCGCAGAGAAGCAGAAGAGCTCGATATAGTTATCGAAAATGTTCCTGAGGCTAAAAAGCGCCTTAATGAACTGAAAGGTAAAATCCGCGGTTTAGGTAACGTTAATGTAAGCGCGATTGAGGAATATAAAGAGGTTTCCGAGCGATACAGCTTTATGCATAGCCAGGTAAGCGATGTTGAGAAATCAAAGGCAGAGCTTATAAAGCTTATAAATGAGCTTACAGGTAAAATGGGTATTCAATTCAAAGAACAGTTCGATAAGATTAACTTTAGCTTCGGTCAGACATTTGCGGAGCTTTTTGGTGGTGGTAAGGCTTCACTTGTTCTTACTGATGAAAATGATGTTCTTGAATGTGACATTGATATTAAAGTTCAACCTCCGGGCAAAAACGTTCAGAATATTTCACTGCTTTCCGGTGGTGAAAAGGGGCTTTCTGCAATAGCACTTCTTTTTGCAATTCTTAAAATAAATCCTTGCCCCTTCTGCATTTTTGATGAGGTTGAAGCGGCTCTGGATGATGTTAATGTTGCAAGATACGCATCCTATGTTCGCAGAATGACTGCAAATACACAGTTTATTCTTATTACACACCGCCGCGGAACCATGGAAGAAGCAGATATGCTTTATGGTGTTACAATGCAGGAAAAGGGTGTATCAAAGCTTCTTGAATTGAAAACTGCAGAAATGGCAAATAAATTTGATTTAGCATAAGGTGACTTTATGGGTATTTTTAAGAAAATAAACTTCGGTTTAAGAAAAACAAGGAACAATGTTTCAGGAGCTATAGATAATGTTCTTGATAGTTACACCTCTATTGATGAAGAGCTTTTTGATGAGCTTGAGGAAGCTCTTGTTATGGGTGATGTGGGCGTTACAACCGCCTCAGAAATTACAATGCGCCTTAATGATGTTGTTCGCAAAAAAAATATAAAAAACCCCGCTGACGTTAAGGCGGAGATAAAAGATATTGTTGCTGAAATGCTTGAAGGCGGCGAGGATATGGGGCTTATTACAATTCCCTCAGTTATCCTTGTTATAGGAGTTAACGGTGTTGGTAAAACGACAACCATAGGTAAGCTTGCATCTCGCTATAAGGCTGAGGGTAAAAGCGTTATTCTTGCTGCAGCAGATACATTCAGAGCAGCAGCCATTGATCAGCTCGATGTTTGGGCAGAGCGCGCAGGCGTTGATATTATAAAGCATAAAGAGGGTGCTGACCCTGCTGCAGTTATTTTCGATACAATTTCGGCTGCAAAGGCAAGAGGTACTGAGATTATTATTTGCGATACTGCGGGTAGACTCCATAATAAGAAAAATCTAATGGAGGAGCTTGGTAAAATTTACAGGGTTATTGATAGGGAGTTGCCTTATTCTGACCGCGAGGTTTTACTTGTATTAGATGCAACTACAGGTCAAAACGCAGTTAATCAGGCTCGCGAATTTGCAAAAATCGCTGAGATTACCGGCATTATCCTTACAAAGCTTGATGGTACTGCACGTGGTGGTGTTGTGCTTGCAATTAAAAACGACCTTAAGCATGAAAGAGGCGTCATATCTATGGCTCGTTCAATGATGCCTGATTCTGCAAGCAGTCAGTTTTTTATCTGCTTTGAAGATGCTCCTCATTTAGATGGAGCATATGCAGCATTCGGCAGAGTAATCGAAGGTATGGATGCAGTAGATGCTATGGCAGAAGT
>JAZUOA010000105.1:0-17531 GCA_045604445.1 Acutalibacteraceae bacterium | reverse complement strand
AAAACTGAGCATAGAAGGTTGCAATACCATAAACCTTTTCAAGGGGCACATCCATACCTTCTGCAATCATAACCTGCACTTCACGGGGAAGGTAACCATAAATTCCCTGTGCTTCCTGCATTACGTGCATAAGCTGACTTTTGTCGGATTTGCTTTCCTCGATGATTGCATCAAGTTTTGCTTTCTGCTCAGGCGTACCTTTGAAAGGTATTGTGCTGATTTTCTTGAGCATTAGATTTCCTCCATTCAGATTAAGTTATCTGCATTTTGGCATTATCTGCATTTTTCAAAACGCATACAACACCACATTACATACATATGAATTATAGCATAACACACCTTTAAAAGTCTATAGCAAATTTCGACTTTTTCTGCTTTTTTGATATTTTTTTAACATTTTTATATATTGCACAAATCCAACGCGTATTTTTTTATCACAAATGATTGAAACACAAGAAAAAACTTATTCCATCAAGGTGATTTTTATGTTATATTTATATTGTATATGATAAATTCATATCATTTTAATTCTTCGTTGGAGGAACTGTTATGAAAATTAGTGAAATAAAAAGAATTTTGGATGCAGACCTTATCTGCGGCGAGGATTTCCTTGAAAACGAGGTTTTCACCGCCTGCGGAAGCGATATGATGAGCGATGTTTTGGCATTTGTAAAAGAGCAAGCTGTTCTTTTATCAGGCCTTGTTAACCCCCAAGTTGTAAGAACTGCGGAAATGATGGATATGAATTGCATTGTGTTTGTTCGCGGCAAACGCCCTGATATTGATATGATCGAGCTTGCCGAGCAAAGAGATATCGTTCTTTTAGGAACTAAATTGGAAATGTTCACCGCCTGCGGTCTTCTTTATAAAAACGGCCTCAAGGGAGGTAGCGGAATATAATGGAGCTTCTTTCTTTACATTATGATGTTAGCGGAACTGATTTTACATGTGCCGGAGAAGCCTCAGGAAAAATAAAAAAAGCATTAAAAGAATTGGGCTTCCCAACGAGCATCGTAAGAAACGTTGCTATAGCTGTTTACGAAGGTGAAATCAACCTTGTTATCCACGGCGGAGGCGGCTACATAGATGTTGAGGTTACCCCTGAATGTATATCAGTTGAGCTTGTCGACCACGGTCCCGGTATACCTGATATTTCTCTGGCTATGCAGGAGGGCTACTCAACTGCACCCGACAATGTTCGTCAATTAGGCTTTGGCGCCGGCATGGGGCTACCAAACATAAAAAAATACACCGATGAAATGACTATTGATTCCGAAGTAGGAAAAGGCACTACAATTAAGCTTAAAGTATTTATCAAATAAGCCTGAAAGGAGTCCTTATGGAAAAATACTTTCACTCTGTTCGTCTTGACAAAGACAAATGCAGAGGTTGTACCAACTGTATAAAACGATGCCCTACCCAAGCAATCCGAGTTCGCGAGGGTAAGGCACGCATAATAAAAGAGCGCTGCATTGACTGCGGCGAATGCATAAGAGTTTGCCCCCATCACGCAAAATACGCAAGCCGCGATGCGCTATCCCAAATTGAAGATTATAAATATAAAATTGCTCTTCCCGCCCCCGCCCTTTATGGCCAATTCAATAATTTAGATGATATAAATATTATTTTGAATGCTTTACCTGCTCTGGGTTTTGATAGCGTTTTTGAGGTTTCAAAAGCTGCTGAGTTAATTTCAGAAGCAACCAGGCTTTATTTAGCTGAGCATACTGAGGTAAGACCATTATTATCCTCAGCTTGTCCTGCTGTAGTAAGGCTTGTCAGGGTATGCTTCCCTGAACTTGTTGATAATATCATCCCCATTACCGCCCCTGTTGATGAAGCAGGCAGGCTGGCTCGTTTAAAAGCAGTTCAAAAAACAGGCTTAAAGCCTGAAGAAATAGGTGTGTTTTTCATTACGCCTTGTCCTGCAAAAATAACGGCAATAAAGCAACCTATCGGCATCGAAAAATCTCACGTTGATGGTGCTATTGCAATTAACGATATTTACCCCGCGCTGTTGAAAGCTATGGAAAAAACAGAAAATCAAGACGAGCTCATGGCTCTTCATGAATCAGGCGTTATTGGTATCAGTTGGGCAACAAGTGGCGGCGAAGCCTCCGGCACGCTCAACGACAATGCTCTCAGCGCAGATGGTATCGAAAACTGTATGAAAATTCTTGAAGAGGTTGACCGCGGTAATTTAGACTCAGTTGATTTTATTGAATTAAACGCTTGCCAAGGCGGTTGTGTAGGCGGCAGCTTAACCAGTGAGAATCCGTTCATTGCAAAGGCACGCCTTATGAAGCTAAGGAAATATAGTCCTGTTGCCTGTAACCATCTTATGCAAAAATCAATTCCCGATGAGCTTTTGTGCACTTCACCGGTTGACCCTTGCGAAGATGTTATGAAGCTTGCCGATAATGTAACAGAAGCGATGGCAAGAATGAATCGAATGAAAGAATTACTGGAGGTTTTCCCCGGCCTTGATTGCGGCACCTGCGGAGCCCCCAGCTGCAGAGCTTTAGCCGAGGATGTTGTTAAAGGGTTTACAACCGAGCACGACTGCGTATTCAGAGCAAGGGAGGAAATCCAAGAAATTGAAAGTGGCAAGGAATTAACAAAATTCATTCCCGCACCTTTCAGAGAAAAAAACACAGAGGATTGATAATATGAATGTTCAACAACTGCAAGAAAAACTCAACCTAACGTTTTTATGCGGCAAAGAAATTGCAAACGAAAAAGAAATTGATGGTTGCTATTGCGGTGATCTTTTAAGTTGGGTTATGTCAAGAGCTCAAGCAGGCAATATCTGGCTTACGGTTATGGGTAATGTAAATTCAATTGGAGTTGCAGTTTTAGCGGATCTCAGTTGCATTATTTTAACTGAAAATGCCGCTTTGGATGAAGATGCAAAAAAAAGGGCAACAGAAAATGATGTTGTTATCCTTACAACCGAAAAAAACTCTTACGAAATTGCCTCAGAATTATCAAAGCTCTTATGAAACTATACTACGATTTTCATATTCACTCATGTTTAAGTCCTTGCGGCGATAAAGATATGACACCCCAAAATATTGTCAATATGGCAAAAATAATGGGGTTCGATGCAATAGCTCTCACAGACCACAACACTGCCAAAAATTGCCCGGCAGTTGAAAAAGCAGCCATCGAAGCAGGAATTACATTTATCCCCGGAATGGAATTATGTACATCCGAAGAGGTTCATATAGTTTGCCTCTTTCCAACGGTTGAAAATGCTCTGAAGTTTTCAGATTATGTGTATTCCACTCTTCCGCCTATCAAGAATAAACCGCAAATTTTTGGTGAACAACTCATTTTAAATGAAAAAGATGAGCTTGTAGGCTACGAAGATAAGCTTTTAATTGCCGCAAGCGGAATAAGTTCCGCAAAAGCGGTTGAAACTGTTAAAAGCTTTGGGGGCATTTGTTACCCTGCCCATATTGACCGCTCATCATTCAGCATAATTTCAAACTTAGGAACTATTGATGAAAGTTTTGGTTTTATCTGCGCAGAAATATATGATATTTCAAAGGAAGCTGAATTAAAAAACA
Source organism: Acutalibacteraceae bacterium (assembly GCA_045604445.1). Classification (GTDB taxonomy): domain Bacteria; phylum Bacillota; class Clostridia; order Oscillospirales; family Acutalibacteraceae; genus DTU089. The sequence goes on along the minus strand of JAZUOA010000105.1, from coordinate 13,959 downwards.
AATATCCCTACTTAAATAATTTAAAAATCCTTTCAGATTCTGATGCACATTATCTTGAAAATATGCGCTTACCTGAGCAAATTATAGATGTTCGGGATAACACCATCTCATCTATATTTGACTTTTTAAAACAATAAAAACTCGTTTCACTTTTCGTGAAACGAGTTTTTATTTAGTATTTATCTTTACATTTTAAACCAGCTGAATAAAAAGAGCTTGCACTGGAACCGCTGTAAGCCCTTACCGTATAGGTGTAGGTTACACCTTTTTTTGCGGTTTTATCAAGATATTTTACAGTGCCGTTTCCTGAAACCTTTGCAATTCTGCTCCAGCTTCCATTTCCTGTTTTGCGGTAAACATAATAACCTGAAGCACCCGAGGTTGCTTCCCAAACAACAGTAATACCACTTTTGGAGCTTTTGGCACTCACAAGCTCAGGCCTTGCAAGGCGCTTAATTTCGATACCCGAATAATATGAGCTTGAACTTGAGCCGCTATACGCCTTAACAGTATATATATATGTTTTTCCGTTTTTAACATTTTTATCGGTAAAGGAAGTAGCTTTTACATTTGTAGCAATTTTTGTCCATGTATCCTCGCCTTTGAGCTTTCGGTATACATTATAGGTTGAAGCACCGGAAACCTTACCCCAGGTTACCGTAATGTTTCCGGCATTATTTTTAACCCCTGTCAGCTTGGGAGCTGTGAGTCGTTTTATGCTCCACCCGCTTGTGTTATAACCCGAAAATGCGCTTCCGTTATAAGTTCTTACGGTGTATTTGTATGTTTTTCCCGGCTTAACATTTTTATCAGTATAGGAGGTTTTTGTAATTATTCCAACGCGTTTCCAAGAAGTTGTGCCGGGATCCATTCTGTAGAGGTAATAGCTCTTAGCGCCCGCTACCTTGTTCCAACTCACATTAATTGCAGAGCCTGTGTTTTTAAGCGTAATTTTAGGAGCCTGTAAGAATGTAAAGTTTTTGGAAGTATAGGCACTCATGCTTGTGCCATTTTTAGCTCTTACTGTATAAGTTGCTTTAACTCCGTTTTTAGCACCTTTATCTACAAAGCTTGTACTGCTTGAAGCTACAGTGCCGAGAATTGTCCACTTTGATTCACCGCTGAACTTTCTGTAAACAATATAATTTTTTGCACCCTTAACTGCCGACCAGGTAAGCTTTGTTCCGCTATATGCATTTGCAAACTTTGTGATAGTGGGAATTCCCAAAAATACATTTACATAGGTTTTTGAAGCCACGCTCTTAACCGAACCATCCACAGTATAAATCACATAACGGTAAATACCGCCTGCAGTAACATCTTCATCAATATACTGCTTGGTTTTATATGATACATCTGCAATTTTTTTATAAGAGCTTACCTTCCCGGAAGAGCTTACAGTTGCCCTATATAATAAATATTTTTCTGCACCGGTTACACCATTCCATGTAACAACTGCACTTGAAGCTTTATTGGTTACCGTAAGAGTTGGAGCCGCCAGGAACTCAAACTCTTCTACCGCAGCTTTATCTATACCGCCAACATAATCGCCTACAACAGGCTTGATAGCATAAGCGTAGGTATTACCGCTTACAACGCTCTTATCAACATAGCTATTTTCAGAAACCGTTGTAATTTCTTTCCACTCTGCGCCTTCCTTGCGACAAACTATATATTTATCAGCGCTGCGATGGCTTTTCCAATTCAACTGAACTCCGTCAGTAATCTTTGTTATTTCAAGGCCTTTTACGCATTCAATGCGCATAACGCCACCTAAACTATCGCTTTTCTTGCTTTCGCCCTTATCGCTGATAGCCTGCACGGCATAATAATAAACCGAGTTTTCCTGAACATCTGAATCCAAATATTTAAGCTCTTCATAAGAAGAAAGCTCCTTAACTAGCGAAAACTCGTTTTCTCCCATTTTCTTCTTGAAAAGTTTATAAGAATCAGCGTCAAAAACCGTATCCCAGAAAACTTCTATACCATTTTTAACATTATCAACAGAAACTACAGGAGCAGAAATATAATAAATTTTTTCAACAGATGAGTTTTTCGCGCTTTCGTATTTACCTATATAAGGAACCGCAGAATAATAATATTCATTACCGCTTACAACTGAAGCGTCTTTATAAAAGAGAGTCCCTGTTTTAACAGAACCAACCTCAACCCAAGAGGAAGATTCTGTTTTGCGATATATTTTATAGCCGCTAACGCCGCTTACTTCTTCCCAGAAAACTGTTATATTGTCACTACCCAGCACCATATTTGTTACAATGGTGGAGGGTACTCTTGTAATTGTATAACCTGTTTTGGTGAAAGCGCTCTCACCATAATCATTTACGGCTTTAACTGTATAAGTATAAGTTTTACCGGCAACAACATTTCCATCTAAATCGGTAAAGCTGTTTGTTGCAACAGTATCATAGTAAACAAAATCAGTATCAACACCTATAGCTTTTCTGTAAATCTCATAATACGATGCGTTATCCAAAGCCTTCCAGGTAAGCTCTATACCTCCATCGGTATTAACTATACTGCTTATAGTAGGAGATTCCAAATAAGAAACCATTTCACCGTTCTCTGCAGTATCCGTCATAAAAGAACCTACAACAGAATTAACATCATATTCGTATGTTTTACCATTTTCAACGCTTACATCCTTATAAACGGTTGAAGAAGAAGCTAAACGGGTTACAAGCTTTATCCATTCTGTTTTTGTTTCGTCCGAGTTAACCTCTCGCCGCATAATTACATAGCTATCGGCACCAGCAGTTGCATTCCATGAAATCTCAACACCACCTACTGCGTTTTTAACGTATGTAAGTTGAGGCTTTGCAACGTACTTGCAAGAAACACCGTTTGAATCATAAAGGCTTATCAAATCACCTTTAACAGATTGAACAAAATATGTATAGGTTTTTCCGCTCTCAAGATTATTGGAATCAATATACTCAAAAACATCGGCATTAACCTCTGCAACTACATCTCTGCCGGAATCATCACTTTGGCGCCTTATTATATACCCGTTAGCACCATCTGCTTTTTCCCAGCTTAAAGTAATATAGCCCGTACCTAACTGCGCACCCTTCAAAGCCGGCGGCTCCAATGTAGAAACATCTGTAAACCTCTTAACCAGCTGAAGTCCGTCACCTACAGTAATATTCTGGTCAGAATCAGTTGTTGAATAATACTCTTTACAATAGAAGGTTACTTCTGTTGTAGGGCGATTATCATCAACAACCTCAAACCTCATAGTAAAGAAAGGTGTTGACGTAGATGTTTTTTGAGGGGCGCTGTTAATATAAGAAATAGCGTATAAACCATCCTCATTTTCAACTAAACCATGAGTATACAAAACATTGCTACTATTCCAGGCAAGCTCACAGTTGACAGGCATCAAAACAGAGCTGTCAAATTCAACAAGCAGTGTTGCACCACCTATACCCTCAAGACCTGAAGCCATATTTATTGTGTAGGTAAGAATTTTGTTCTTTACAGCTCCATCTTTCACAGTGAATATTTTATCAGCAGAACCCACTGCATAAACAGGGGTAAGCGCACCGCAAAAGAGGGATATGCACATAACAAAACACAAAAAAAGCGATAAAACTTTTTTCATTTTTTACCTCCTTTTTTAAATTGTTTTCTCCCCCGCAAACGCGGGAGAGAAAAATTAAATCAATATTTATCTTTTATTGCTTTACTTTGGTAAGAGCTTGTATATGAACCGTAATATGATTTAACGGCATAGGTGTAGGTAACGCCTTTTTTCGCAGTTTTATCAACATAGCTCTTTTTAGAAGCTCCTTTTACGGTTGCAAGCTTAGCATAACTACCCGAACCTGTTTTACGATAAATAATATAACCTGATACACCTGAAACTGCTGACCACTTAACAGTAATTCCGGCTTTTGCACTTACCGGAGTTCCCATTTTAGGTGTAGTAAGGAACACTGTTTTTACGCCGCTTGTATTATAGCCTGAAGCCAAAGAATTCTTATATGCTCTAACAGTATAAACATAAGCGGTTTTATTTTTAACTTTTTTATCAACATAAGATGTTGAGGTGGTGGTTGCAATCTTTGACCAGCTCTTAGCGTTTCCGGCCTTGCGATAAACAACATATTTATTTGCACCGCCTATTTTAGCCCAACTAATCTTAACACCTGAGCTTGCGTTAGCTACCTTGGCAACAGGTGTTGCAATATAACTGCAGGAAATACCGCTTGTGTTAAAATATGATGTAACTTTACCGTAACAAGCCCTTATAGTGTAATTGTACTTATTATTGCTTTTAGCAGTTTTATCAACATAAGAAGTTGATTTCGTGGAACCAAGATTTGTCCAGCCACTCCAGGTTTTGCTGGAGGAATTGTACATCCTGCGGTAAACAATATATTCAGATGCACCTGCAACCTTACTCCAGGTAACCTTTAAGCCACCATAAGCGCTTGCCGCACTTTTAAGGGTAGGAGTTGCGAGGAAACGAATTCCCCAACCGGTCTTGTTATACGGTGACCATTCATCACCATCATAAGCCCTTACAGTGTAAACATAATCCTTACCGCTGGAAACAGATGTATCCTTATAAGTGTAGGTAGATGTGGTTTTATCTGCTGTTATATTTGCTATTGTTGTCCAACTGCTTGCACCCTTAAGCTTACGGTAAACCCTGTAGGATTCAACATTTTCAACCTTAGCCCAACGAATAGTAACATATTTGGTTGCATTTGCTATATAGTTAACTTTAGGTGCACCAATGTAATAGGTATAATCCTCGCTCATTGTGGATTCAATATCTCCGCATACTGCCTGAATTGCATAGAAATTATATCTACCGCTCTTAGGTGAGGTATGGGTATAAGAAAGTGTAGAAGCATCAACTGTTGCAAGAATTTTCAAACCATCATCGCCGGGTGCTCTATACCAAATAACATACTTTTCAGCACCCTTAACGGCACCCCATTTAACTGCAATTCCGCCATATCCTCTTGTAAATCCTGTAATTTTAGGTTCTGAAAGCCTGCAAGCAAGATTTGATTCGCAACGGGGGCTTGTTGTTTCGCCGCTTATTGCACAAATTCCGTAAATATACTGAACACCTGAAGCAGCAGATTCATCAACATAAACGGTTTCTTCTCCGGCATACACTTCACCAATTTTACTAAATGAAGCACCTGCTGTTTTTCTGTAAACGATATATTTTTCAGCACCTGCTACTGCGTTAAATTCAATTTCCATACCAGCAGAGCCGTTTTTAACTCCAACTATAACAGGGGCATCAAGGAACAATATTTTTTCAGACGCAACCGACATTTCGGTAACTACGCCATCTGCCTCAGTTGCAACAGCATAACTGTATTCGTATCCGCTGTTTACAGAGGTATCATCAAATTTATTTTTATCAGCCTCAACAGTTGCATAAGGCTGGTATCCGCTGTTACCTTTTTTTCTGTATATTATGTAGGATTCTGCTAACTCAACAGGGTCCCAGCTTACAGTAATTTTTTTAACACCGAGAGTAGCAATAACGGAATCAGTAATAGGTAATTTTGTTACCTTATAACCATCTTCGGCAATTGCACTTTCAACCTCTGCACCTATTGCCTGAATCTTATAAGAATAAGTTTCACCGGTTACAACATCGTTATCCTCATAAGCGTTTCCTTCAACAACAGCAACTTCTTTATATTCACTGTCAGCAGGGCCTTTACGGAATACACGGTAACTGTTGGCACCCTTAATCATTGACCAATTTATTACTACATCGCTATAGTTAATTTGAACAAAGCCTACCTCAGGAACTGATATAAACATACATGACGCAGGGTCAACTGATGTTTCTGCAACATATTTGCCCTTTAAAGCCTTTACTGTATAGTAATAGATTGTTCCGCTGGCAAGGTTTGTGCTTTCATAAGAAGTATTTTGGGTTGAGCCTATTTTAATCCAAGCCTTGTCATCTGCTGTTTTTCTGTAAACCTCGTAGCTATCTGCTCCGTTAAGAGCACCCCACGAAACAATAATACCGTTTGCAGTTACTTCATCGGCAGAAATCTCTGTAATAGTGCCGAAATTCAAGCCGGGAATACCTGATTCATTATATGCTCTTGTTGTATATTCATTTCTTGTTTGAACCGAATAATAATATTCAATGCCTTTTACTATAGAGTTATCCTCATATTCGGTAACATTACCTGCTACCGTTTCAAGCAACTCCCAATCTGCAGCTTCAACATTTTCCCCTGCAATATTTTTACGATAAATATCATAATATTCTGCACCAACAACGCCTACCCAGGAAAACCTCAGACCTGTTTCGGTGGAAGCAACCTCTTTATTGATTGCCGCGCCTAAGGTTTCAAAGCTTTCCTCAAAAAGAAGAACCGGGTCATTATCTTTTGTTATATCATTAGTGTCGTCCGAATCCTCGGTTATATATTCGTCACAATATATTTTAACAGCGGTTTCAGGGCGAGTCTCCCCAACAGCAGTTAAAATAATCTCTAAAAACTCAACGCTGTTATCACCGGTTGAGAAACCATTAGGATTCATAAAAGCAAAGGAATAAACTCCTTCTTCATTATGAACTAAACCTTTTTCGTAAATACCGTTAACGTTAAGAACATAGTCATCGTCAACATTTTTACCTGCCGCTCCACTGAAGCTTGACACCTCAAGAACATTTTTATCAAACTCTACCTTTACAATTGCACCGGATAATTTAGTTTGATTAGGTGCTAATGAAACTTTATAGGTTATTCTTTCATTTGAAAAACCTGAGCTTTCCACCAACAATGGGTATGCGGTTTCAAGCGCTTTTACCTCTGCTGCGGTACCGCTGAAAACTGATACGCACATTAAAAGGCACAAAAGCATAGAAAAAACTCTTTTCAAGCTGATTCCTCCTAATTTGGATTTCCAAAAAATATCAATCAATATTTATCCTTAATTGTTTTACTGTAATGAGAGCTTGTGTATGAACCATAGTATGCTTTAACCGCATAGGTATAGGTAACGCCTTTCTTTGCGGTCTTGTCTACATAGCTCTTTTGAGCTGCTCCTTTAACAGTTGCGATTTTAGAATAACTGCCTGAGCCTGTTTTGCGGTAAACAATATAACCTGATACACCTGAAACAGCATTCCATTTAACTGTAATACCTGTTTTGGAGCTGACAGGGGTTCCCATCTTCGGGGTGCTTACGAAATAAATTACATCGCCTGCAGTATTATAGGCTGAATAATAACTACCATTATAAGCCTTAACTGTATACGTATATTTTGTTTTGTTCTTTACATTTTTATCAACATAGGATGTTCCTGTGATTTTTGCAATTCTGGTCCAGCTTGTGGCATTGCCTGCTTTTCTGTAAAGATAATACTGGGTTGCTCCGGGAATTTTTTTCCAGGAAATTTTTACACCTGAGCCGGTGTTTGTAACAGTTGCATCAGGAGCTTTAAGGTATTTTACTGCAACGCCCTTGTAAGAACCTGTTGCTTCATTTGTAATTGCTTTTACAGTGTAAGCAATTGTTTTGTTGTTGGGAGCTTTTTTATCAACATAGCTTGTTACGTTGCTCTTAACATCAACAAGTTTTTCGTAACCGCCGCCGCTTAATTTTCTATAAATTCTATATTTAACTGCACCTGCAACCGCAGTCCATTTTATCTGAACACCGCTATAAACAGCTTTAACTGTTACAACAGGAGTTCCTACATAGTTTATTGAACCTAAAACATAGGTTGCGCTTTGACCGCCTTTACCATATGTGCGAACTGTATATTCATATTTTGTATCAGATGCAAGTTTATATGTGTCGGTAAAAGATGTGGTTTTAACTGTTTTAGCAACTGTAGTCCAACCGCTTCTTGTGCCATCCTCGTTTATAACTCTTCTGTAAACTCTGTAAGCAGTTGCACCGGCAACCTTTGACCAGCTTACCAAAACGCTATTAACCTTTGTTGTTGCCGTTATTTTTGAAGGTGCTACAAAATAAGTTGTTGTTTTGGTGCTGTTATAAGTTGCATCTATACCGGATTCGTTATATGACCTTACTGTATATGTGTAAGAAACGTTATTAGAAACATTAGTGTCGGTGTATGATGTGCCTGTAATACCTTCAGCAATCACGCTCCACTTTGTTTCGCCTGCGGCTTTTCTGTAAACAGTGTAATTATCAGCACCGGTTGTTGCATTCCAGGTAACCTTTACACCACCTTTAACAGATTCTGCATTTGCAAGGGCTGTAGCCCCTAATGTTTTTGAGGAAAGCGAAGTGATTGGAGCACTGCTTCCGCTTGCAATATTGCTATCCGGGGTATTTACGCTGGCAAATTCATCGCAATAAAACTCAACCTTTGTAGCAGGTCTTTCGCTATTTATTGTTTTAAAAGTAAACTGAACAAATGCCTTTGCGCTTGAACCGATTTTATAATCTGTTTCTCCACCATAAGTATATCCGATAGAGTAAATGTTTGCGTTTTCAAAATGTTTACCTGCCTCATAAACACCGCTAACATTAACGTATTCATCCCCATCAGGGCCCTCAAAAGTGCAAGCACTTGCGTCAACAGGCTGTAAATCCGCTGTGTTGTATTTAGCGTGAATAACAGCGCCTGAAATGGTTACGCCTGCTTTAAGGTAAACCGTATAAGTGATTTTGTTATTACTTACTGTGCTTGCCTTTACTGTGAAAAGCGATGATGCATCAGCTGTTGCTGCAACACCTGCAATTGAGAAAATGCTTAAAAGCATAGCAATGCAAAGCACTAAGGATAACGTTCTTTTCATTTAGAAATCTTCCTTTCAATTTACTCGGATAAAAACCACAAGGTTTAGTCTGCAAAAACAGAAAATATTCTTTTTTTGCAACACTTCCGAACGTATTATCGTACAGTATAAATATATCACAAAACCCCTTGCTGTGTCAACGAATTCAAAAGAAATCTAAAAGTAAAAATAACCAAAAAAACTCTCGTTTTTTTATTCATCAAAAATAAAAAAACGAGGTTTTAACATCGCAGTAAAAAATATTTAATTTCCAGGTAATAATTTGTTAACAAAATGCAATCTAAACCGCTAATTTATGCCTGACATAAAAAAGAACGTCTTCCTCACAAGTTTTAAGTGGCTTAACAGGAACAGTTATAGCATTCTGAACCGTGCCCCCTGAAAGAGAAACCTTCACCCTCAGATAATCCGCCGCTTTTTTTGCGAACACACCATTACCAAAAACTATGCAAACAACATTTTTATAACGCAAATTGCTGTTTTCAATAAAAGCGCTCATTGCAGAGGGAACTGCTCCCATCCACTCTTCGCAAGCGAGTATAACCGTGTCATATTCGGTGAGCTCTATGTTTTTCGCTAAGCCTTTCGAGCCCTTTCCTTTAAGCGCATTTATTTTGCACCCCATCCGGCTTGAAGCGGAAAATTCTCTTAATTCTAACACATCTGTTTCACTATCATTTCTACCGCTTCGGCGGCAAAGCGAACTGATTTCATCATCATAAGAACAATGGACGAGCAGTTTTTTCAATTTTAACACCTCGCATTTATTCAAACAATATATTGTTTAGAAAACGCATTTTCACAACTATATATAGTATAACATACAAATGACAATTTGTAACTGATTATTTCATAAATTTACAATTATCTACTTCTTGCACAAATACATCTATCGTTCTTTGTGCATTTTTTAAAAGTAATATTTAATAGCTTCAAATCATTGAAAATCAACAAACATTATGGTAATATTACTACATTAAAAATGACCCGAAAAGAGGAGCTTTATGAAACCTATCAGAACATTTTTACAGCAGGCAGGAATAAAAGCAGTTATAGCCGCAGAAAAGCCTATCTACAGCCTTACTAAAGGGAAGCTGGCGAAAAACAGATTTTTATCTTCCCTTGATATTCCTTACGTAGGTAGCAAGGTAAAGATTCTCAAAGAAACAGACACCTCTACATATATCGCAAAATATAACGATGACGGAACTATCGATACCGGTGATTTCAAGCTCCTTGCAACTACTGATATGCATACCGATGAGGATTATTCCCTTAACGATAAAACCTTACAGCTTTTTATAAATCAGATTCGGGACGAAAAACCTGACCTGGTTATTCTTACGGGTGATTGCATTCAATCCAAATTCCAGCAGATAGAAGCTATTCAATTTGCTGAAATGATGGAGAGGCTTGGTGTTTATTGGGTTTATGTTTTCGGTAATCACGAAGCAAGGGATGAAAAGGAATTCCACAAATATCTTCTTTTAAAAAGCCTTTCCGATGCTCCTCATTGCCTTTCAAAATTCGGTGACCCTTCGCTTTTCGGCTATGGTAATTTCATAGTAAATATTATGAATTCCGAAACCGAAATCAAACAAAGCCTTGTTTTCTTTGATTCAGGCAGAGATATTATTGAAGCCCACAGAATAGCAGATGGTGTTCCTGAAAATATGAAGGGTGGTTACGACTACATAAAACCATCACAGATTAAATGGTACACTAAGGAAATCAACTCCCTGAAAAAAGAATACGGTAAGGTTGAATCAATGCTTTATATGCATATCCCCATTAAAGAATATGAAGAGGTTTTCGCTTTGAACGAAGAAGGAAAATATGTTCCGACAGGCAAGGCAGAAATCCTTTACGGAAGAATGAACGAAAGCGTTGGCTCCTCCCCCTTCAACAGCGGTCTTTTTGAGGCAATGAAGAAAAACGGTTCGCAAGCAATCTTTTCCGGCCATGACCATGTTAACGATTGGGCTGCAAAATATGAAGGAATCTGGCTTGTTTACAACCAATTCGGCAGCTACAACGCTTATGGCCTCGGTAACTACAACGGCGTTACTCTCCCTGAAAAAGAATGGCAACAGGGTGTTACAATAACAACCATCCATTCTGACGGCTCAATAGATTTAAGCCAGAGCTTTAATTCCAGATATTTAGATTAAGAATAGAATTCCCCTCTTTTCAGGTTAACAAAAAGTTCACTATTTTTAGAAATTTATTCACATTTTTTTAATACGCACTTAAAGAATATGGTGTATAGTATAGACAACGAAACGAATTAAGCACCTCGTTTCGTTAGGTGGAAAACCACCGAATAGGTCGTTTTTCATTCCTATCTCCTTATTTCCATATTTACCCCTAAGAAAAACTCCCCTGCGAAAGCAGAGGAGTTTTTCGTTATATTAAAATCAATTCACAACTTCATACATATTAGCAGCTTCATCTTTTTTGGCATATTCGTTGACGGATAACACCTTGTACTTTGTAAGATTACTACCCATTTGAATGGCGATAACATCACCCACTTTAACCTCATAAGAGGCTCTTGCAACCTTACCGTTAACTTCAACGTGCTTTGCATCGCAAACCTCGTTGGCAACGGTGCGGCGTTTTATTATTCTTGAAACCTTTAAATATTTATCTAATCTCATATTGCTTCCTTTCAATATTAAAGCGAACCTGACCAAAAAATATGTTCTTTTATAAGCACCGCTCTTAACGGCGCTGCTTCAACGCCCGAAATTTTCAGAGGTTGTGCCAGAAGAAAATATCTGCCGGGTTCAACTGCAGACAAATCAAGACCCTCAATAATCGGAATATCAGCGCCCAAAAGAGCTTTATGGATAGTTTCATTAGTTCCGTGAGAGCCTATTGTTGGTGCATCTATCCCTATAAGCTTAACATCGGAATCCGCAATGTAATAGGCACTACTTTCCATAAGATGAGCAAATCCATTGCCTTTAATCAGCAATCTTTCGCAGCCTGTCCAAGGAAAATGCTCATCCGCAAAAGCACCTGTAATAGGACCGGGCGGTGTTTCAACCACCCAGCAATCTCCAATAAATAAATCAAGGGGAAACTCTTCAATATTACCGGCACCATCTATAAAATGAGATGGAGCATCAACATGGGTCGCCGTGTGCAAGCATGTATAAAGCGCGTTAAGGTTGCAATTGTCACCTGCGCGTATGCTTTTCGCATTATCTATATAGCTTTCAGGGTCTCCGGGGTAAACGGGAGTTTTTAAAATATCCCTTGAAATATCAACTATTTCCATAAAAAATACCTACTTTTTAAATAAGAGTGGTTATATCAAAATCGCCGAACTCTGCAACAGTGTTATTTATAACAGTTCTTTCAAATTCAATATCAAAATTCTGAAGAGAAATTTCTGTTTCAGTGCCGTCTGCCATACATTTAAGTTTGGCAACACCCGCTTCTATTTCATTATCACCAATAACTACAGTATATTCTGAGCCGATTTTATTTGCGTATTTCATTTGTGCTTTAATAGATCTGCCGAAAGTATCAATATTTATATTGTAACCTTGCGCTCTTAAATCAGCAGAAATTCTTAATGCTTCCAAAACCGCCTTCTCACCTGCGGTAACAATAGAAAGATTGCAAGCAGGGGCATCAGGAAAAGCAACTCCGCTTTCTTCCATAACAATAAGAAGCCTCTCAAGCCCTATCGCAAGACCACAAGCCGGAGTTGGTGCACCACCTAACTCTTCAACAAGACCATCATATCTTCCACCGCCGCCTAAAACAAGACCTTTGGTTTTCTCATCGCGGGAAACAAACTCAAAAACAGTTCTTGTGTAATAATCAAGCCCTCTCACTATTTGAGGGTTAACCTCATATTCAATTCCCAAAGCTTCAAGATAGGTTTTAAGCTTTTCAAAATGCTCTCTGCAATCATCGCATATAAAATCAAGCACAACAGGAGCTTTCTCTGCAATTTTTGAGCAAACAGGGCTTTTGCAATCAAGAATCCTCATAGGATTACGGTCAAGCCTTGAAAGACAAGTTTCGCAAAGCTCGCCTTTGCTTGCTTCAAAATAAGCCTTTAATGCCTCAGAATATTTTTTGCGACATTCAGGGCATCCTATTGAATTTATCTCAAGAGCAAGATTTTCAATACCCAAGAAATCAAAATAATTCCTTGCAAGAGCAATAACCTCAGAATCTGCAAGAGGAGAAGCAGAGCCAAAGCATTCAACACCAAACTGATGAAATTCGCGAAGCCTTCCTGCCTGAGGCTTTTCATAACGATAACAGGATGTAAGATAGCACACCTTCTGGGGCAAAGGCTCGTTAAAGAGCCCGTGTTCAAGAAATGCTCTTACCGCACCCGCAGTACCCTCCGGACGAAGAGTAATTGAGCGCTCTCCTTTGTCATTAAAAGTATACATTTCTTTTTGAACAACATCGGTGGTTTCACCAACGGAGCGATCAAAAAGCTCAGTATATTCAAAAACAGGCGTTCTCATTTCGTGGAAGCCATAGGTTTTTGCAGTATCAAGAGCCGCCTGCTCTATATATTGAGATTTGTAGCTTTCTGTGGGCAATGTATCCTTAGTGCCCTTAATTGCTTTAATGCTTACAGCCATAAACAAACTCCTTTAGATGTAATAGATAATATGGTAAAACGCTACTGCGTTATATTTATGGTGTTGAATTCTCCCGCTTTTCAGCAAGAAACAAAAATCGGGTGTCAAAACCTGACACCCGATAATATACAACAAAACCCTTGTAAAATCAAGACTTAATAAGCAAAACTATTATTTGCAAATTTATCTTTTGGGGTTAACCAAATCGCGCCAATCAAGGTCACCGTTTTCAAGGCTGTGAATAAGAGCCTCCGCGGTGGCAATGTTTGTAGCAACAGGAATATTGTGAACATCGCAAAGCCTTAAAAGGTTTGCTTCATTGGGCTCACCCGGCTTCGGGTTAAGCGGGTCGCGGAACAAAAGCAAAAGGTCAATTTCATCGCATGCGATGCGAGAGCCTATTTGCTGAGCGCCGCCCTGTGAGCCGCAAAGATATTTTTCTATATCAAGACCTGTTGCCTCAGCAACAAGCTTGCCAGTTGTGCCTGTGGCACAAATACTATGCTTACTCAAAATTCCGCAATAAGCAATGCAAAACTGAG
>JAZUOA010000104.1:0-7435 GCA_045604445.1 Acutalibacteraceae bacterium | reverse complement strand
GGATATATTCCTAAAGAAAGGAATTATTATGGCAGATAAAAGAGATTATTATGAGGTGTTGGGCGTTGAAAAAAGCGCCACACCCGATGATATAAAAAAAGCTTACAGAAAGCTTGCAAAAAAATATCACCCTGACCTTAACCCCAATAATAAAGACGCTGAAAAAAACTTCAAAGAGGTTAACGAAGCATATGAAATCCTTTCAGACTCCGAAAAGAAAGAAAAATACGACCGTTTCGGCTTTGCAGGCGTTGACCCTAGCTACGCCGCAGAGCACGGTGGCGGTGGGTTTGGCGGCTTCGGCGGCTTCGGAGACGGAATGGAATTTGACTTAGGCGATATTTTCGGTTCATTCTTTGGCGGCTTCGGTGGCGGTGGCAGAGGCTCTAATCCTAACGCTCCGCGTAGAGGTAGCGATATTCAGACTAATGCGTACTTAACCTTTGAAGAGGCTGCAAAGGGCTGCAAAAAAACAATCGAATTCCAACGCATTGAGCATTGCGATGAATGCGGCGGCTCCGGTGCTGCAAAAGGCTCCTCACCTCAAACTTGCCCGGATTGTAACGGCAGAGGTCAGGTAAACGTTCAGCAAAGAACACCTTTCGGCACTATAAGCACAACTAAAACCTGCCAACGTTGCTCAGGTAAGGGCACATTTAACCCCAATCCTTGCTCACGCTGTAAAGGCGCAGGAAGAATCCGCAGAACCATTAAAAAAGATATTACAATCCCCGCAGGTATTGACGATGGTCAAATCTTTAAGGTTCGCGGTGAAGGCAACACCGGCTTAAATGGTGGCCCTGCCGGTGATTTGGGTGTTGTTGTTTCAGTTAAACCCCACCCCTTCTTCGAGCGCGATGGCTACAATGTATGGTATGAAACTACAGTAACCTTTGTTCAGGCAGCTTTAGGTGATAAATTACGAGTACCCACCCTTGACGGCAATGTTGAATACGAGCTTCCTGCCGGAACTCAACCCGGTGATATTTTCAAGCTTAAGGGCAGAGGCATCCCCGTCCCCAACAGTTCAAGGCGCGGAGACCAGCTTATAAGAATTACCGTTGATGTTCCGAAAAACCTTAACGAAAAGCAAAAAGAAGCGTTACTTAAATTTAACGAAGCAATGGGAAACAACCCTGTTGAACCTGAAGAAAAGCGCGGCTTCTTCGGCGGTAAAAAGAAAAAATAACAATAACTAAAAATGAGAGAGCTTAAAAGCTCTCTCATTTTTAGTTATTCACCTAATTTAATTGTAAATCCGCCTTTGCTGCTGTTTTCCGCTGTTACCGAAGGAAGATACGGAATAATTTTTTCAGCAATATTCATTATCGGCATAGATTGAACATAAACCTTTCCGGGACCTGTGATTTTTGTATTGAAAACACCCTCACCACCAAAAAGAATATTTTTAACTCCTTTAATGGTTTGTATTTCCATGGTGCAGCTCTCTGTCATAGCTGCCAGGTAACCTGTATCAACAATAATGCTTTCGCCTACGCCTAAATTATACTCTTTACAGTAACCATCTATTTCAACAAAAACAATACCGTTACCGCTTACCCTTTGCATCACAAAGCCTTCGCCACCCATAAAACCTGCCGAGAAGCGTTTTTGAAAATAAATTGATAAATCCAAGCCCTTTTCCATTGCCAGAAAGCCATTTTTTTGAATTATTATTCCGTTTCCCTGAGTAATCTCAAAAGGAATAATTCTTCCGGGAAGAGATGATGCGAAGGCTATCATTCCCTGACCGCCTTGAGCTGTATACTCATTCAAAAAAATTGATTCACCCGAAACAATTCTGCCTAACGCTTTTTTCAAGCCCCCTCCGGCATTAGTTTTCATTTGCATATTCGGGCTCATCCAGCTCATTGAACCGCGCTCGGTGCAAATAGTCTGATTCGCCTCAGGATAGCATATAACAACAGGCAAACTGCCGCCTTCAATTTCATATTTCAACATAACAAAACCTCCTTTGATTTATCCTACTTTCAAATTAACATATTAAAAATGCTTTTGTCAATAATTTTATTGTTTTGAAAAAAACTTTATGCTATACTTTTATGCAAGCAATATATAAAGGGGTGAAGCAATGGCAGATGAAACGCAAATTTTAAGAAATCGATTCAAAGAGCTTTATGAGCGTTCACGGAATCGAGGCATATATTTTTTCAGCGATTTTCTTAATTTACACGAACAAGCTCTGCTTTTTAATGAAATCAAATTCGGCTTTACTCTTTATGGTGGCTTTGAGGATGCAGAAAGAAAAATTGCAATCTTTGGCTCGGAGGAGGAATTGGGTTATCCTTCCAATCCCCCGATTGTTATAATAAAGGTTGCTCCCCTTTCTCAAAAATTCTCAGATGACCTTACCCACCGCGACTTTTTGGGCTCCTTAATGGGTCTTGGCATAAAAAGAGAAACTCTGGGTGATATAATAATAACCGAAAATTGCGGTTATATATTCTGCCTCGAAAATATATCAAAATATATTATTGATAATCTGACTACAGTACGCCGAACTTCTGTCAGCTGCGAATTATGGGAAAGGCTCCCTGAAGGCGCATTACCTGAGCCAAAAGAAAAGCTTGTTATCGTTTCTTCCTTGCGGCTTGATGCTTTAATTTCAGGAGTTTACGATATCTCCCGCAGCAAAAGCGCCAACCTTATAGATGGCGAAAAGGTTTTCATAAACGGAAAGCTTGCAAAAAACACATCTAAAACTCTTGAAATCGGCGAAACAGTTTCCGTGAGAGGCTATGGAAGATTCCGCCTTAGCGATATTTCAGGCTCAACAAGAAAAGGCAGAATACGTCTTTTATGTGAGGTATATTAATCGCAAGCCACCAGTCGCCAGTTGCCAGCCACCAGCTATTAGAAAAACAAATATATGTTCTAGATAGTTAAACGAGGGAGAACGCTTATGAGCAATTATAAAGAGTTAGTTGTATGGCACTTGTTACTGACATTTATAAGATTACTAAAACATTCCCTAAAGAAGAAGTATATGGTTTAGTTTCTCAGATTCAAAGAGCATCGGTATCCATACCAAGTAATATTGCAGAAGGGCATGACAGAAACTCTGATAAAGAATTCATTAATTTTTTATGCTTTGCAAGAGGCTCCTTAGCTGAATTAGAAACACAAATTATAATTTCAGGAAAATTAGGGTACATAAATCAAGAACAAAAAAACACACATTTTAGACAAATGCTATGAAATAGGCAGAATGATAAATGGCCTTTTAAAAAAGCTTGATTAGTTGTTACTCTTTCGTCACCGGCACACCTACGATTTGCAATCCTGGCGGCTGGCGACTGGTGACTGGCAGCTATCCAGAAAGGATGATATTATGAAAACAATGAAATTAGGTAAAAGCGGAGTTGAAGTTCCTGTAATAGCCGTTGGCTGTATGCGAATGGCTGATAAAACGGTTGAAGAAGCCAAAGCAGTTATATACACAGCTCTCAATGCAGGTCTTAACTTTTTTGACCACGCAGATTTTTACGGTGGCGGTAAAAGCGAAGAGGTTTTCGCAAAAGCCATAGGAATGAATGATGATATAAGAGAAAAAATCTTTTTGCAATCCAAATGCGGCATATGCCCCGGTAAAACCATGTTTGATTTTTCAAAAGAGCATATTATTGAATCCACAGAGGGATGCCTCAGAAGACTTAACACAGATTACCTGGACTTTCTTCTCCTCCACCGCCCCGACACTCTTTACGAGCCGGAGGAGGTTGCAGAAGCATTCGCAATTCTTAAAGAAAGCGGAAAAGTAAAAAATTTTGGTGTTTCTAACCAAAACCCAATGCAAATTCGCCTTTTGCAAAAATATTTAGGAGATGAACCAATTTGTATTGATCAGCTTCAATTCAGTATCACCGATTGCCACATTGTAAAACAAGGGCTTTATGTTAATATGAGAGAAGATAACGCGATAGACCGCGACGGCGGAATTCTTGAATATTGTCGCTATGAGGATATTACAATTCAGGCTTGGTCACCCTTCCAATACGGCTTCTTTGAGGGTGTTTATATTGATAACCCTGATTTCCCCGAAATCAACGCAAAGCTTCAGGAATTAGGGGACAAATACGGCGTAACTAAATCCACAATTGTTATTGCCTGGATTCTCCGCCACCCTGCAAAAATGCAGCCCTTAACAGGCACAATGAACCCAAAAAGGCTCCTTGAATGCGTCGCCGCAAGCGAGATAACTCTTACAAGGCAAGAATGGTATGACATATTCTCAAGCGCAGGAAATGTGATTCCTTAAAAAGAAAAATGAAATTATAATCGGCTTGGCCCCGATTTTTGCCACCTGCAACTTTCAACTTGCCACTAAAAAATGCAGTCCTTTCGGACTGCATTTTTTCATTTATATCTTTCTTACCTTAATAACATCCTCGTTAGCTTCAAGAGCCTTAACAACAGCATCGGGGATTTTATCTGCAACAACAAGTGTGTAAGCAAAATCGCCTTTAGCTTTTGAGTTAAACTCTTTTGTTTCAACGCCGTTTGACATAAACGCACCTAAAACATCGTTCATAACATTAAGCGCATTGTGGTGGATAACGCCAACTCTTTCGCCCTCTGCTGAAAGCTCAACATTGGGGAAGTTAACGGAGTTTTTGATGTTACCTTTTTCCAGGTATTCTCTGATTTCAACCGCTGCCATATATGCGCAATTTTCTTCGCTTTCGGGAGTTGAAGCGCCCAAATGAGGAAGAGCAGTAACATTTTCAATGCCTATTACCTCGTCAGAGGGGAAATCAGTTACATAAGCGCCAACCTTACCTGCTTTAACCGCCTCTGCCATATCCGCGCCTACTACAAGCTCACCGCGGGCAAAGTTAAGAATTCTAACGCCATCCTTCATCTTAGAAATTGTTTCAGCGCTAATCATACCCTTTGTATCCTTTGTGCAAGGAAGATGAAGGGTAATATAATCCGCTTTTTCATAAACCGCATCAAGAGAATCAACGTATTCGGTATCTGCAGGCAATTCGCTCTTTAAAGCCTCATTAAAATATGGGTCATATCCAACTATTTTCATACCAAGGCTGTTTGCGGCAACTGCAACAAGCCTACCGATTGCACCAAGTCCAATAACACCGAGGGTTTTGCCAAGAATTTCAGGACCTGCAAACTGAGATTTACCTTTCTCAACAAGCTTGCCTACATTTTCGCCTTCACCTTTAAGAGTTTTACACCAATCATAAGCGGCTGCAACTTTTCTTGAAGAAAGCATAAGGCCTGCAACAACAAGCTCCTTAACTGCGTTTGCGTTTGCGCCGGGAGTGTTGAAAACCACAATACCCTTCCTTGTGCAATCCTCAACGGGAATGTTGTTAACGCCTGCACCTGCTCTTGCCACTGCTACTGTTTTTTCGCTGAACGCGAAATCGTGCATAGCCGCGGAGCGAACAATAATGCCGTCGGGATTTTCGCAGCAATCGGAAACTGTATATTTCTCGTCAAGCTCCTTAAGACCGATTTGAGAAATCTTGTTTAATGTAAGAATATCGTACATTCTGTTCACCTCTCAGGAATTTTCTTTTTCGAATTTTGCCATAAATTCAACGAGCTTTTCAACACCTTCAACGGGCATTGCGTTATAAATGGAAGCGCTCATACCGCCAACGCTTCTGTGACCCTTAAGGTTAACAAAGCCAGCTTCCTTTGCTTCCTTAATGAATTTTGCATTAAGCTCTTCGCTGTCAGTAACAAAGGGAACATTCATAAGAGAACGGTCTTCAGCAACAACAGTACCCTTAAACATTTTGCTGTTATCAAGGAAGCTGTAAAGAATCTCTGCTTTTTTAATATTTCTTTCGCGAACTGCCTCAAGACCGCCCAAGGATTTAATCCATTCAAGAACAAGCTTGCAGATATAAATTGTATAGCAAGGGGGTGTGTTGTAAAGAGAATCGTTATCTGCCTGAGTCTGATAGTTAAGCATTGTGGGGCAGATGTCTCTTGCCTTGCCTAAAAGGTCTTCGCGTATAATTGCAATTGTAAGGCCTGCAGGGGCAACATTCTTCTGCGCGCCACCGTAAACCATACCAAATTTTGAAATATCAAGAGGCTCTGAAAGGAAGCAGCTTGAAATATCAGCAATAAGGGTTACATCGCCTGTGTCAGGAATTTCCTTATAAACTGTTCCGTAAATTGTGTTGTTTAAGCAAACATACGCATAGTCTGCATCCTGGCGAAAATCTTCTTTGGTTGTTTTGGGAATGTAAGAGAAGGTTTTATCTGCGGAAGAAGCAACGATTCTGCAATCGCCATAGCGGCTTGCTTCTGCATAAGCTTTCTTTGCCCATTGACCTGTAATAATAAAATCTGCTTTACCGCTTCCGTTCATAAAGTTAAGAGGTATTGCGGCAAACTGAGTTGAAGCACCGCCCTGAAGGAAAAGCACCTTGTAATTATCAGGGATGTTCATAAGCTCACGAAGAAGAGCTTCAGCGCCCTTAATAATGCTGTCAAACTCTTTTGAACGGTGCGACATTTCCATAACGGACTGGCCGCTGCCTTCGCAGTCGAGCATTTCGGCTGCTGCTTTCTTTAAAACTTCCTCAGGAAGCATGGAGGGACCGGCAGAAAAATTATAAACTCTGCTCATAATAAAAACTCCTTTATATAAAAATAAAATTATAAACTGCTTTTTGGGATATCTCCCACACCATTAAGAACGATTCTTGGCCTATAAGCATAATGCTCAATATCAGCCATGCTTGTAACGCCGGAAAGCACCAGCACTGTATCAAGACCGCCCTCAATACCAACTATAATATCTGTATCCATTCTATCTCCGATCATAGCCGCCTCATTAGAATGAACACCCAGCATATTAAGACCTGTTCTCATCATCAGGGGGTTTGGCTTACCCACAAAATAAGCAGGCTTACCTGTTGCCATTTCAATCGGCGAAATAAGAGCGCGGCATGCCGGTATGATATTGCCGTTATCGGTAGGGCCCGTAACATCGGAATTTGTTCCGATAAGCTTTGCGCCGTTTCTTACAAGATTAACTGCCTTGCAAACAGATTCATAGTTGTAGTTGAAAACCTCACCCACAACAACATAATCGGGGTCAGTTTCGCTTATGGTAATGCCTTCATTATAAAGAGCGCTGTATAGCCCCGGTTCACCAATAACATAAACCTTGCAATTAGGCGACTGATTGCTCAAAAACTTCGCAGTTGCAAGAGCACTTGTGTAAAAATGGCTCTCATCAACCTCAAGACCCATATTTTTTAGCTTTTGAGAAAGCTCTAAAGGGGTTTTGCCGCTGTTATTTGTTAAGAAAAGGAACTTTTTATCTTCCTTGTAAAGCCATTCAACAAATTCCTTAACACCGGGCAAAATTTGGTTACCGTGATATATAACGCCATCCATATCACAAATAAAGCCTTTTTTGTTTCTT
>JAZUOA010000103.1:0-11260 GCA_045604445.1 Acutalibacteraceae bacterium | reverse complement strand
GTGTTCGCAAAGCGAACGATGGGCAGAGCCCATCGAATCCCTATCCCGCTGCCAAATAACAGTTCACCCAATAGGGTGGGCTGTTTTTTATATAATTATATAAGCAATAAAAAAGTATATAAGCAATAAAAAAGGGATTCGAACCCCCTCGGCGAAGCCGAACACAATCGGGTGTTCGCAAAGCGAACGATGGGCAGAGCCCATCGAATCCCTATCCCGCTGCAAAGAAAAAAGGGCTGTAAAAAAACTCACGTTTTTTTACAGCCCCTTTTTGTTATTCCTCCCAAGTGTAAGGGCGGTTTATAAAGTTAATATCCTCTTTTTCGGGAATTACTCCGAAAGAGCTTACTCGGTCGATTCCATGGGCTTTAAACTTATCGTAAAGCTTTTCGTTTTCTTTTATTCGCCAAGGATTTAAGAAGAAATATTTACCCAAAAATTGGTTAGCCTTAAAGTATTCCCAACTTAAATTTGCTGTTTCAACATTGAAAAGCTGTTCTTCTGTAATGTCTGCCTCTAAAGCTTTTTCCCAAAGGTTATCAAGCTTGAAAATTGTTGGGATAGGGTAAAAGCCTGATTGGTAGTGCCAATCAAAATCAAAGGCATGGGCGGTGGCTTTAATTTGCGCAGTCTGAATGTCAATTATTTCTTTAATGTAGGGTGCAGCCTCTTCACCGTAATAGGCTTTTAAAAAATCCATCATGTGATATTCAACATCGCAATTAACATCCCATTGGAGTTTGCAAAGCAGGTAGTTACGAAGCTCATTAAAAGCAGCGGTGTGGGTGTCTCCGCAATTGTAAACATAGCCCGTTATACCTATATCGTGCATATATTTCATTGTGCTTTGCATAGTTTCAAAGTTTGAAAAAAATTGGGCGGTGTTTATGAAATTTATGGTGTAATCGTAAATATAAGTTCTTTTAGCAACCTTAACCCAATTCGCAAAGTTTTCGTGTATTTTAGGTTCGGGATTTCCGTATATGTTAAGGAAGGACTCGTCACCATCAACTGCACCGCATTCTGTAAACGGATGGCTTCTGCAGGCTTTATGAAGTCCGCAAAGCACCGGTATTACGTTATCATTGCATCTGAGAGTTAAATCTGTCGGAGGTGCGTCTGTTTCGTTATAAGCATAAAAAGTAAATGTAAAATCCGGGAATTCATCATCAAGCGCATCAGCAAATTTGTTTGTGAAAATAAGGGTAGGGGCGCATACGCTTCCGTATTTTTCATAAAGCTCCTCACATTTTTCACAATGGCAATAATTTGTATTATCCTTTTGCCCTATATGGATGTATTTGGCATTTGTTTTGCATTCAAGAATTGCTTTTCGTGCATTTTTAACTGCTACTTCCAGAACTTCGGGGTTTGAAAGGCAAATGTGGTCATAGGTATGGGCTCCATCCTCAGTAGTTGCAAAATAATCTGGATGCTCCTTGAATAACTCATCGGGAATTAGCTTGTCGAGAGTAACATCCCATAAAACATATGTAAGAGCGCCGCCGTATGCATTTGCTTCCTCCCAAAAGCTTACATTCATTTTGCTTCTTGCCCTATAGGCGTCATTTGTGCCTATGCAATCATTTCTACGTATAGAAAAAGAGGGTTCAACAGTTCTGTTAAGCTTTGCATCCATTACAATATCTTTGGTTTTGGGTACTTTTTCAAGAGTTGGAGTGAACCAGCGGACCCCGAAATATTCTTCTAAAAGCGTATAAACACCATAAAGGGTGGCTCTTGAATCCTCTCCTGCGATTATAAGGTAATTGCCGTTGGAATAAAGGGTGAAGCTATCTTCGCTTAAAGTGTTTCGGTCAATTTTTACAATCTTTTTTTCTAATTGTGTTTCGCCTATAAGTATTGCGTTACAGCCTTTTGGTATATTGCTTTCTATAACTGCTTCTAACTTTGCGCCACTAATTTTTTCGATGTAGGTTTGCAGTTCGTTTACTGCGGTTTTTATGGTTTGATCAGGGTTTTCTTTCGTGGCAATAACAAAATTGCTTCTGCCGTTGTCCACTATTTTCATTTCAGTGGTGATTTTAGGCGGGGAGTAGGCATCACCGCCATAGCTGATAGTTGCATCTGCGGAAAAAATACCGATTGAAAAAAGAAGAACCTCAACAAAAGAAATAATAGCTTTAAAATATTTAACCATAGAGCCACCTCCCGCTACTATAAATAAATATATATTACATATTAAGAAAAGTCAATTGTAGCGTTTTTTTAAGTGATTAGAAGCTTCGCTTTTTTATTTATTTTTATTTATAATTTCAGTCTTTGAGCATATAATATGTATAGCAGTTCCTTCAATAAATTGAAATAAAAAAATAAAAAAACATCTTGACATTGAAAAATGAAATGATATAATCTTACACGGAGACTCAGTTTTCTTGGAAAGTTCGGTAGGGATAATGCGTCATGGACTGAAAGCGCATTTCGAATGAGTAGTAAACTTGGGAACACTCCCTTAGCGGTAAAATTTCATATTGAAAGTGGTTGCATTTTGATGCTTCAAAACGGGTGGCACCGCGGGTTAATTTATTTACTCGTCCCGAGAATTCTTCGGAGTTCTCGGGGCTTTTTATTTTGTTGATACATTATTTTATTATATAGGAGGCAAACGATGTACAGAAGTCATTTTTGTAACGACATAAGAGAATCTCATGTCGGTCAGGAAATTGAGCTTGCAGGTTGGATTCATTCCAAGCGTGACCACGGCGGTGTTTTGTTTATAGACCTTCGCGATTACACAGGAATTACCCAGCTTGTTGTTAATGATCCTGAAATGATTGAAAAGCTTGACAGTAACAAAATCGAAACAGTTATCTCCGTTAAAGGTACTGTTTCCTTAAGAGATGAGGAAACAGTAAATAATAATATCGCAACAGGTAAGGTTGAGCTTATTGTAAGCAGTTTTGCTATTTTGGGTAAATGCGTTAAAGACCTTCCTTTCGAGATTTTTGCTTCAAAAACATCCAATGAAACCTTGCGCCTTAAAAACAGATTTCTTGATTTGAGAAATCCTAAGGTAAGCGCAAGCATTGTTCGCCGTTCTCAGATTATCAGATATATGAGAAGGCTTATGGAGGATGAGGGCTTCTTAGAGATTCAAACCCCTATTCTTACAGCTTCATCACCTGAGGGTGCTCGAGATTTCCTTGTACCCAGCCGTAAGCATCCGGGTAAATTCTATGCTCTTCCTCAGGCACCTCAGCAGTTTAAACAGCTTCTTATGGTGTCCGGGTTTGACAGATACTTCCAGATTGCTCCGTGCTTCCGCGATGAGGATGCCAGAGCAGACCGTTCTCCCGGTGAGTTCTATCAGCTGGACTTTGAAATGGCTTTTGCAACTCACGAGGAGGTTCTTGCAGTTTGCGAAAGAGTTATAAGAGCAATTTTCAAGGAGTTTCAGGGGCATCATGAGCCCGTTTCTGAAGAACCCTTCAGGCATATTACCTTTAAAGAGGCTATGATGAGATACGGCTCTGATAAGCCCGACCTCAGAAACCCTCTCGAAATTTGCGATTTAACAGAATTTTTCAAAACAGTTAATTTCCCTGTTTTCAAGGGCAAGGTTGTAAGGGCTATTGTTGCGCCTTGTAAAAATGAAAGATGGTTCTTTGATAAATCGCTGAATTTTGCCCAAAAGAAGCTGGGTATGCAGGGCCTTGCTCACATTACCTTGCTTGATGAAGGAAGATGCGAATTCAAGGATGACCCGATTGTTAAAAAGCTTTCTCATATACAAAAGAGAGAAATTGTTGCGCTTACAGGTCTTAAAGAGGGCGAAACAATCTTCTTTATCTGCGATATGGCTGAGGATGTTGCCGCAAAAAATGCAGGCCATGTTCGCGATTGGTTAGGTAATGAGCTTGGGCTTATAAATAAAAACAGATTTGAATTTTGCTTTGTTGTTGATTTCCCGATGTATGAAATTGATGAAAGCACAGGTAAAACAATATTTACCCACAACCCCTTCTCAATGCCTCAGGGCGGCTTAGAGGCTCTTTTAACAAAGGACCCCACAGAAGTTCTCGCTTATCAGTATGACCTTGTTTGTAATGGTATTGAGTTGGCATCAGGTGCAGTAAGAAACCATGATGTTGAAATAATGAGAAAGGCTTTTGAAATTGCAGGCTATTCCGAGGAAGAGCTTGCTGCACGCTTCAGCGCGCTTTACGAAGCCTTCCAATATGGTGCTCCGCCTCATGCAGGTATGGCTCCCGGTGTGGATAGAATGATTATGCTTCTTGAGGATACCGAAACCATCCGCGATGTAATTGTATTCCCTCTTGACGGTAACGCTCAGGATCAGATGCTTGGTGCACCTTCACCCGTAAGCGAAATGCAGCTCTTTGAGGCTAACGTTGCTATCCGCGGAACAGAGGCGGCTCAATCTGTTTTAGGCGGTGGCTCAACTGCAACAATTTCTTCTGAAGAAAAATCAGGCGAAAAGGTTGTTACCATGGAGCAAAAGCTGAAAGATCTTCAGTCTGTTAACGAGTTAAAGCTTGCTGCAGCTGAAGAGGTAACAATGAAAGCAATTTTTAATGATATGAAAGCAATGGAGGATGGCTTGAAAGCAGTTGAAACTGACGATATTGAGCCTATGATTTACGTTGCTCCTATGTATAATGTTCTTCGCGAGGATGTAAGAAAGCAACCCTTTGCAAGAGCAGACCTCTTAAAGGGCGCACCCGACAGTAACGAAGATAGTTGGATTGTTCCTAAGGTAGTAAAGTGAGGTGTTAAGATTGAAATTTATTACAGAAATAAACAAATCAGGCAGAATTGCAGTTGACGATACAATTCTTGTTAAAGATTATCTTGCATCTGCAGGCTCCCATATTCTTGATGGCTTTAAACCTCTTTTTAATGCTGAAGCAGTTGAAAGGCTTGAAAAATCAGGCTATGCTGTTAAAGGTAAAGCAAATGTAGGCGAATTCGGTCTTGACCTTTTAGGCGAAACCTCCTATTACGGCGCAGTAGTTGAAAACGGTAGGTTAGTTGGTGCGGGTGCATCTCTTGTAGCTAATGATGAGGTTGAAGCAGCTCTTAATGTTGACCTTAACGGTGCGCCGCGCCGCGCTGCTGTCAGCTCAGGTGTCAGCTTTATTAAGCCTACCTACAGCACAGTTTCCCGCTATGGAGTTATTGCCGCTGCTTGCTCAGGCGAACAAATTGGTGTAACTGCCAAGGGAGCAGAAAAATTAGCAGAAATTCTCAGCGTTATTGCAGGCCACGATTCCAAGGACGGAACAAGCGACAAGGCTGAAAAATATAATTATTCCGTTAACGAAGAGGTTAAGGGTAAGAAAATATGTATTATAAAAGAGCTTTACGAAAAAGCCGATGATGCAGTTAAGGCTGATATTGATGGCTTTAAAGCAAAGCTTGAAAAAATGGGTGCAGAGGTTTCTGAGGTTTCCTTTGCTTTAATCGCTCAGGCTCAAACTGCCTGGCAGATTCTTCTTTCAGCAGAAACCTGCAACAATGTTTCAAAATTTGATGGCGTTAAATACGGCTATCGAACATCATCATTTAAAAATATCGATGATATTTATACAAATACCCGCACAGAGGGTATGGGCTTTTTGGCAAAGGCAACAATTCTTTATGGTTCCGATGTGCTTTCAAAGGGCAGATATGAAGTTTGTTATGATAAAGCAATGAGAATCCGCAGAGTTGTAGCTGATGAAGTTAAAAAGCTTTTCAATAGCTTCGATGCAGTTCTTATGCCTGTTATGAGTAAAAAGGAATTTTCTGAATATGATTTAAGCGAAAGCTTCAAGAAGGTTTTCGATGAAAGCGTGTTTACAGCGATTCCATCTCTTACAGGTATGCCCGCAGTTGTAACAAATGGTGTTCAGCTTATGGCAGATTCATTTAAAGAAAGCGTGCTTTTGAGCATCGCAAAAAGCGTAGAGGAGGCAAGGTAATATGGGATACGAAGTTGTTATCGGTCTTGAAACTCATGTTGAGCTTTCAACCAATTCAAAGCTTTTCTGCTCCTGCGGCGGCCATTCCAGCGCCGGTGAGCCCAATGATTGCGTTTGCCCCGCTTGCTGTGGTATGCCGGGTATGCTTCCTGTAACAAACAAGCATGCAATCGAGCTCGCAGTTAAAGCAGGCTTGATGCTTAACTGCAAAATCAATCAGTATACAACCTTTGATAAAAAGAGTTATTATTACCCTGATCTTCCTGCAGCTTATCAGACAACTCAGTTTTTCCATCCCGTGTGCGTTGATGGCTTGGTTGATGTTGAAACAAGCGCAGGTGTGCGCCAGATTGGTATTAAGCAGATTCACGTTGAAGAAGACGCGGGTAAATTAGTTCATACTAACGATTCCTCTCTTGTTGACTACAACAGAACAAGCGTTCCGCTTATAGAGATTGTTTCAAAGCCTGATTTCCGTAGCGCAGAAGAGGTTATAACCTACCTTAAAACTCTTAAAGCAAAGCTTCAGTTTGCAGGTATTTCAGAATGCGAAGAGGGTGCAATGCGTTGCGACATTAACATTTCTGTTCGCCCGGAGGGTTCAGATATTTTAGGTGTTCGCGCAGAAATAAAAAATATGAGCTCTCTTACCTCAATTGAAGAGGCTATCAATAAAGAGGCTATTCGCCATATTGATGCTCTTGAGCGTCATACAGAGGTTCTTGTTCAGGAAACTCGCCGTTGGGATGATGTTAAAAAGAGAACATTCCCTATGCGTAATAAGGAAACTGCTGCAGATTACCGCTATTTCCCCGATCCTAATGTTATGCCCGTTATTATTGACGATGAATGGCTTGAGGAAATTAAGGCAAGTATGCCTGCAACAAGCTCTGAGCAGATTGAAAAATACAAATCACTCGGCATTCAGGAAAAAGAGGCTTCTGCTCTTGTTGCAGAGGTTAAGCTCAGCGCAACTCTTGATGCAATAATCAAGCTGGGCGTTGATGCAAAGGTTGGCGCAGGTTGGATTCTTACTGATTGTATGGGTATTCTCCGCAGAAATGGTAAGCTTGCAAAGGATTTGGATATTGCGCCTGAAAAGCTCGCAAAAATCATTGAGCTTACAAATAGCGGCGAAATTACAAGAAATGCAGGTAAAAAGGTTCTTTCGGCAGTTCTCAGTGAAAATGTTGACCCTGTTGAATACTGCAAGGCAAATAATCTTAACGCTCAAACAGATACAGCGGCCATTGAGGCGGTTGTTGATAAGGTTATTGCACAAAATCCCCAGGCAGTTGCCGATTATAAGGGTGGCAAAACAAAAGCAATGCAGGCTCTTTTCGGTGGCGTAATGCGTGAGCTTCGCGGCACAGGTGATGTTGCAACAATCAATAAGCTTTTGGCAGAAAAATTATCTGAGTAACAAAAAATTAGTGTGGCAGGTTATTCTTGCCACACTAAAATATTAAGTGGTAAAATATGAAAAACAGAATTCTTCTAATATTAACAGGCGGCACAATTTGTTCTTTCAAAAAAGATAATAGTAAAAAGCTTGATGCGGATGTTTATGAGGCAAAGCGGCTTATTGTTGATAATTTCAAAAGCAGTAAATCTAAATTTACCGCCGTTGATTTTGATGAGAAAACGCCCTTGAATGTTTTAAGCGAAAATATGACTGTTTCAAAATGGAATGAGCTTTTCGCTTTTTTGAAGGGCTATAAAAATTCTGAATCCTATGACGGTATTATTATATTGCACGGAACGGACACTCTGGCGTATACTTCTGCGCTCCTTTCTGTTTCGCTTTGTTCCTTTAAGTTACCGGTTATTCTTGTTTCAAGCCAGTTGGATTTATCAAATAAAAAAGCAAATGGCAATGCTAATTTCAAAGCGGCAGTAGAGCTTATTATGAATGGAATAAAACCGAATGTTTACGCAGTTTACAGAAATTCTGACGGTAAAATGTATGTTCACAAGGGTGCGGAGCTTTTGCAATGCGGTATATATTCTGAAGATTTTTACAGCAAAAATATGCATTCTGTTTGCAAGAGAAATGCTGTTTTTAACGGAGAAGCGTTTGCAAGCGACGAAGGGTTTTTAAATAGCCTCAAAGAGCTTTCTGGTGGTGTTTTGAAAATCACGCCATATGTTGGGCTTGATTATAATTCGGTTTCGTTAGATGGCGTTAAAGCAGTTGTTCACGGAACATATCATAGCGAAACTGCTTGCGCAGAAATTAAAGAAGCGGGTGAGGAGTACGATAGCTTTTCAACGCTTTCGTTAATTGACAGGTGCAATGATAAGGGAATACCGTTTATTATTGAGCCTTGCAGCGAAAAAGCTTTCAGGTATGAATCAACGAAGCATCTTTTAGAAAAAGGTGCGGTGGGCGTTTTCGGAATGACTTCTGAAGCCGTGTTTGCAAAAACGCTTTTGGGCGTTTCGATTGGGTTAAAAGGAAAAGAATTAACTGATTTTTTGAAGAGAAATATAAACAATGAGTTTGTTTATTAAAAATTACAGCAGTTGCAGAATGAAGGTGTGAAAATGTCCGATAAAAGCTTGGCTGAAAAGCAGTATATGCTTATGACTGAAACTCCTATACCGAAGCTTATATTAAAGCTCGGTATACCAACAACAATCAGTATGCTTATTACAAATATCTATAATATGGCGGATACATATTTTGTTGGCACTTTAGGCACAAGCGCCAGCGGTGCTGTTGGCGTTGTTTTTGGGCTTATGGCAGTTATTCAGGCAATAGGCTTTATGCTGGGCCATGGTGCAGGAAGTATTGTTTCCCGTAGCCTTGGGGCAAAGGATAAAGCTACTGCTGATATTGTTTCTTCCGCTTCGTTTTTTACTTCGCTGATTGCAGGCTTGCTTTTCTGCATAGCAGGAATGATTTTTATGAATCCCTTTCTGCGCCTGTTGGGAAGCACCGATACAATTCTACCCTTTGCGCAGGATTATGTTTTATGGATTCTTTTAGCCGCGCCTGTTACAATGGGGAGCTTTGTTTTAAACAATATTTTAAGGTATGAGGGTAAAGCGGCTCTTGCTATGGTTGGCTTAACAACGGGCGGAGTTTTAAATATTTTCGGCGACTATCTTCTTATTGATATATTTAATATGGGCATTTCCGGTGCGGGTATTTCTACCGCGGCTTCTCAGTGTATAAGCTTCTGCATACTTTTAAGTATGTTTTTGCGAAAGAAAACCCAATCTACAATATCATTGAAGAACTTTATTAAGGGAATTCCTCAGTTAAAAAACATTGCTTCAACAGGCTTTCCCAGCCTTATGAGGCAGGGGCTTTCAAGCGTTTCAACAATGCTGCTTAATAACATTGCCGGTATTTACGGAGATGCTGCCGTTGCGGGAATGACAATTGTAGGCAGAATAAGCTTCTTTGTTTTTGCTGTTGCTTTGGGTATAGGTCAGGGCTTTCAGCCTGTAAGCGCGTTTAATTACGGTGCAGGAAAATACAGAAGAGTAAAACAGGGCTTTTTCTTTACCTTAGGTGTAGGAGAAGCTTTCCTGAGTGTACTTTCGATTATCGGCTTTTTCTTCACCGATACTCTGGTGGGCTTTTTCAGAGATGACCCTTTGGTAATTGAGATTGGCTCATTTGCGCTAAAGGCTCAGTTTATTGCCCTTTTCTTCCATCCTCTCTGCGTTTGCGCAAATATGATGTTTCAAAGCATAGGAAAAAATAAGGTTGCAACATTTCTTTCAGCCCTCAGAAGCGGAGTTGCATTTATTCCGGTTATAATAATCCTTTCAAGCCTTTGTGGGCTTACAGGGGTGCAGATTTCCCAGACGATTGCAGATATACTGGCGTTTATAATATCGTTACCGTTTGTTGTGAGCTTCTTTAAGCATTTGCCTCGGGATTTGCCTGCGGAGGCTGAATTATGAAGTATATTATAAATAAATCGGATAAAGAGCCTGCGTATATGCAGCTTTATACTCAGCTTCGCAGGGATATAGTTAAAGGTGTTTATGCTTTTGGAGCCAAGCTTCCTTCAAAAAGGTTGATTGCTGCAGAAACAGATGTTAGCCTTATAACCGTTGAGCATGCATATAATCTGCTTTGCGATGAGGGGTATATATCATCAAAAGAAAGAAGCGGCTATTTTGTTGCCTATAGCGAGGGTGAATGCTTTCCTGTAAGCGAACAAAAGGAAGCGGAAATAAAAAAGAATTATCATAATATTAACACTGAATTTCCTTTTTCCGTTTACGGAAAAACGGTGAGAAGAGTGTTGTCGGAATATGGTGAGGCAATATTCATAAAATCACCTAACAACGGTTGCCAACGGTTGAGATATGCAATAGGTGCTTATCTTGCAAGAAGCAGGGGAATTGTAGTCGACCCATCCCAAATAATAATAGGCTCAGGGGCAGAATATCTTTACAGCCTTGTTATTCAGATGCTTGGCAGAGATAAAGTTTATGCTATAGAAGACCCATCTTATGAGAAAATCCGTAAGGTTTACTCTGCCAACGGAGTAAACCTTAAAATGCTGAAAATGGGGACTGATGGTGTTAAAAGCCGTGAGCTTGAAAAAACAGACGCCACGGTTTTACATGTTACACCATTTAACAGCTTTCCCAGCGGAATTACCGCCACAGCTTCTAAGAGAAGCGAATATGTAAGGTGGGCAAAAAGCAGAGACGGCTATCTGATTGAGGATGATTTTGATTCTGAATTTACTGTTTCAATGAAAACTGCCGACACGCTTTTTTCTCTGGACCCCGAAAGAACAATTTATATGAATACCTTTTCAAAAACAGTTGCCCCATCTGTAAGGGTGGGTTATATGGTTTTACCAAAAAATCTATCAGAGCAGTTTGAAAGAACCGTTGGGTTTTATTCCTGTACTGTGCCTGTTTTAGACCAATATGTTTTAGCGGAATTTATCGAAAACGGCGATTTTGAAAGGCATATTAACAGGGTCAGGAGAAAGAGGAGAAATAATAAAGAATAAAATAAAAAGGATATCCTGACGGATAAATATTTTTCCCTTCGGTGTGGGATTTTCAGCGTCTCCCTCTTGCGGTGCCCGAAATCGTCGTACGCTCCTGCTCGTCGCTAACGATTTCGACCGCTACGCCAACTCCCACTCCCTTCATCCGCCATTGGCGGCGGTCGTGCTCCTTGCCCGCGCCGGAACCGGCGCTCAAATTCGAGTCTCTCTTATTTTTCAAACAAAGCAAAAAGGATATCCTGACGGATAAATATTTTTCCCTTCGGTGTGGGATTTTCAGCGTCTCCCTCTTGCGGTGCCCGAAATCGTCGTACGCTCCTG
>JAZUOA010000102.1:0-8869 GCA_045604445.1 Acutalibacteraceae bacterium | reverse complement strand
TAACTGACTGAAGACCTGCATGGATGCCAACAGGAGTTTCCTTGTTGTTTATGCAGCAGTCAACAAACTGTCTTACCTCTTCTGAGAAAGAACCCATATATCTTTCAAGGAAGAAGTAGAGGGGTTTTTCACCGGTTACGCCGTTTGCATCGGAAACAATTGCAGTTGAAAGTGTATCGTTTGCAGTTGCTACCATACCCTTCGAACCGAAAAGCTCAGCT
The DNA here is from genome assembly GCA_045604445.1 of Acutalibacteraceae bacterium. Lineage (GTDB taxonomy): Bacteria > Bacillota > Clostridia > Oscillospirales > Acutalibacteraceae > DTU089. The sequence goes on along the minus strand of JAZUOA010000102.1, from coordinate 8,648 downwards.
CTCTGGTCGTAGCCGTACATTGCTTGACGAGAGTTATCAATAACTGCGAGAGCACCATTTTCCATCTTCATTGAAATGATAGCAGTATCAAAGTCGCCATATTCACGGATTCCCGGATTGATAAGAGCATCAGCGTAAACATAAAGCTCTTCAACATCACTGTTTGTAAGGAAACAAGCCATATCAAAATCATGAATTGTCATATCAAGAAAGATGCTTGCCGCACAGTAGCCAACAGGTGGTGCCTGTGGGTCGCGGGAAGTGATTTTAAGGATTTGAGCATCACCAATTCTGCCCTCGTCGTAAGCTTTTCTCACTGCGGCAAAGTTATGGTCAAAGCGGCGGTTAAAGCCTACCTGGAACTTAACTTCAGGGTGAGCTTTAAGAGCTTCTGCGATTTCGAGAATTTTGTCAACTGTATTTGCAAGAGGCTTTTCGCAGAAAACATGCTTGCCTGCATTGATAGCTTCGATAGAAATCGGGGCATGAGTGTCAGTTGAAGAACAAACAAGAACAGCATCAATTGTTTCATCTTCAATTATTTTTTTATAATCAGTATAGATTTTTTCAACGCCGAAGCTTTCGCAGAAGGCCTTTGTTTCGTCGTTCATAAAAGGATCAGCAATTGCTGTTACAACTGCATTTTTAACATGATAAGAAATTGATTCAAGGTGAACCTTACCGATTCGGCCGGCGCCGACAATACCAATATTAAGCATATTTATTATATCCTTTCAATTTTAAAATAGTCTGAATTTAATCAGATTGTGCCATCCCAGGTAGAAACTTCAGTTTTCTTTATTTCGTCTTCATCAAACCAGCGTGTAGTAACGCATTTGCTTTCTGTAAAGAAACGGTAAGCATCCTTTCCTAAGCAATGAAGGTCGCCGAAGAAGGAATCTTTATGACCTGAGAAGGGGAAGAATCCGATCGGAACAGGAATGCCAACGTTAACGCCTACCATACCGCCATCTGTGTAGCGAGTGAATTCTCTTGCATAGTGACCGTTTTGGGTGAAAATAACAGAACCGTTAGCATAGGGGTTGGAGTTCATAACTTTAAGCCCCTCGTGGAAATCCTTAACTCTCTTTATGCAGAGCACGGGTCCGAATACCTCATCTCTGCCGATAGTCATATCCTCAGTAACGTTATCAAAGATAGTAGGTCCTATAAAGTAACCATCTTTAATTTCATCGGGAAGCTCGGGGTTTCTACCATCAAGAACAAGTGTTGCACCTTCTTTTACGCCTTTTTCGATATCTGCAACAACCTCGTCATAATGTTTTTTATATGTAACAGGGCCGAGCTTTGATGTTTTATCAACTGATTTGCCTAACTTGATTTTTGAAGCTTGCTTTTTAAGCTCAGCAACAAATTCATCAGCAATTGACTCCTGAACAACGCAAGCAGAAAGAGCCATACAACGTTGACCGGCACAGCCGTATGCAGAGTTGATAACGCCGGCAACAGTTCTTTCAATAGGAGCATCTTCAAGAATGAGTGCGTGGTTTTTGGCTTGGCAAAGAGCTTGAACGCGCTTTCCTGCTTTGGCAGCTCTTTCGTAAATAAGCTTACCAACAGGTGTTGAGCCAACAAAAGTAATACCTTTTATATCAGGGTGGTCAAGAATTGTGTTTGTTTCGTTTCTTGAGCAGGTGATAACGTTTATAACACCGTCAGGAACACCGGCTTCTTTATAGATTTCAGCAATTCTTAAAGCAGTTCTGGGAGTAAGGGAAGCTGCTTTGAGGACCATTGTGTTACCGCAGGCTATACAGGTGGGAGCCATCCAGCCGAAGGGTATCATAGCAGGGAAGTTAACCGGAACAATTCCTGCAAAAACGCCCATTGGTTCGCGGTATTTAACTGTATCAAAGCCTGTTGAAGCATCCATAAGGCTTTCTCCCATCATAAGAGAGGGAACCTGGGTTGCAAGTTCGGTGCCTTCTTTGGCTTTAAGAACATCTCCCTCAGCCTCTGCCCAAACCTTGCCGTTTTCTTCGGCAACAAGGGTGGTAAGCTCCTCCATATTTGCCATAATAAGATTGCGGATATTGTAAAGAATTTGAGCGCGCTTAATAGCAGGAGTTGCTCTCCAACCCGGATAAGCAGCCTTAGCAGCTTCAATTGCTTCTAATACTTCATCATTTGTGCAACAAGGAGCATAGCCTGTTATTTCACCTGTGCTTGGATTGTGGAGGTCATACCAAACGTCAGTTTTTGATTCTTTAAATTGACCATTACAAAAATATTTGATTTTTTCAGCCATAGTATTTTACCTCACTATTATAGTCCTGCTTTTTCAGCAATGTATTTTCTTGCTTTGAGAGCATATTCGAATGGGTTAGCGATTGCAGGATCCTGTTCAGCTTCAACAAGCACATATCCTTCGTAATTGTTTTCTGCAAGAACCTCAAAAATTGGTGCAAAATCAATTACACCATCGCCGGGAACTGTAAATGTACCCTTGCGAACACCCTGAAGGAAGCTTTCCCCATTTGCTTTAACTTCTGCAATAACATCAGGACGGATGTCTTTAAGATGAACATGCTTGATTCTGTTAATGTATTTCTTGAGAATATACATATAATCTTCACCGCAATATGCAAGGTGACCTGAGTCAAAAAGAAGATTGAAAAGCTCGGGGTCTGTGTTTTCCATCATTCTGTCAATTTCTTCTGCGGTTTGAACAACTGTGCCCATATGATGGTGGAATGTAAGGGTAATGCCCATATCCTTAGCAACCTTACCTAATTTGTTAAGACCGGTGCAAAGCATATCCCATTCTTCATCGTTCATTATGTATTTATCATCGAAAATGGAAAGGTCTGTGCCTTGAATTGAATGGCCTTGTTCTGAAACGCCTACAACCTTAGCACCCATTTCCTTAAGGAAAGTGATGTGTTTAATGAATTCCTTTTCTGTTTCCTCATAGGGTTTAGTTGTCAGAAAGGTAGAGAACCATGCGTTGCATATCTGCATTCCGCGAAGATCAAGAGCTTTTTTGAGAATAGCAGTATCCTTAGGATATTTGTTACCTACTTCGCATCCTGTGAAACCTGCAAGAGCCATTTCGGAAATGCATTGTTCGAATGTGTTTTCTGCTCCCAAATCAGGCATATCGTCGTTTGTCCAGGCGATAGGAGCAATGCCAAGCTTTACTTTGTTTTTATCAAGCATCAGAATTTCCTCGCTTTTCTAAGATTTTCTTCTTTATTTTTAAAAGCAGAATTAACTGCTTCTTTAGATGATGTTGAGGCAATGCCAACATGCCACCAAGCGCCGTATCCATCTGTCATAGACTTAGGAAGAACTTTTATATCAATAAGAGTTGACACAGTTTGTTTTTTTGCATCAATAAGAGCAGCTTTAAGTTCATCCAAGGTCTTAGCAGTATATGTTTTAACGCCGTAACCTGCAGCACTCATAGCGAAATCAATGGAGATAAGCTCGCCTAAAAGTTCACCGTTTTCATCGCGCCTTCTGAATTCGGTGGCAAGGTTTCCAATGCCGTTTGACATCTGCAGATTGTTAATACAACCGAAACCTGAGTTATCAAATAATAAAACATTGATTTTTTTGTTTTCCTGAATGGAAGTTACTAATTCACTGTGAAGCATAAGGTAGCTGCCATCGCCGCAAAAAGCATAAACCTCTTTATCAGGTTCAGCCATTTTAGAACCAAGCGCACCTGCTATTTCATAACCCATGCAGGAATAACCGTATTCCATGTTGTAGGAGTTTGGAGCATCAGTAGTCCACATTCTCTGCATACAGCCCGGGAGAGAGCCTGCAGCGGCAACGGCAATTGCATCATTGTCAATTGTATTTCTTATAAGTGCAAGAGCAGCTGTCTGAGTGATAGTGCCACCGATTTTTTCAACAAATTCAGGGATTGTTTCTTCATAACGGGCTTTGATAATAGGTTCAAAATTTTCGTTGTAGGTATAAGCAGAAAGCTTATCCATTTCCTCGGACCAAGCTTTTTTAGCATCCTTGATTTCGTCTGTATATGCAGTAGTATAGTTGCCGATTAACTCATCGAGAGCTTTAATACCAATTTTGGCGTCACAAACTGCTTTAATTGCAGAAAGCTTATAGGCATCGAAGCGGTCAGTATTGATTGTTATGAACTTTGCATCTGCTTTAAAGAGTGATTTTGAAGCAGTAGTGAAATCAGAAAAACGGGTGCCGATACCGAGAATTACATCGGCAACTTTTGCAATAATATTTGCCGAAAGGTTACCTGTAACTCCCACGCCACCCAAATTGAGGGGCTCAGAAGAATAGACAGCAGATTTACCGTTTTGCGTTTCTGCAAACGGAATATTGTGCTTTTCGCAGAACGCTTCAAGAGTTCTTCCTGCTTCTGAATACCTTACGCCACCACCTGCTATAATAAGAGGCTTTTTAGCGTTTTTAAGAATAGAAGCAATTTCTGAAATCTCATCGTCTGAGGGTGCAATTCTTGTGATTTTATGTACCTTTTTTTCAAAGAAATAATCAGGATAATCGTAGCTTTCTCCTTCAACATCCTGGCAAAGTGCAATGCAAACAGCACCAGTGTTAGCCGTATCAGTTAAAACACGCATTGCATTTGTCATAGCTGACATCAACTGTTCAGGGCGAACAATTCTATCCCAATACCTGCAAACGGGCTTGTAGGCATCGTTTGTTGTAACTGAGAGTGAGTAGGGTTGTTCAAATTGCTGTAACACAGGGTCAGGTTGGCGGCAGGCGAATGTATCTGCCGGGAATAAAAGCAACGGAATATTGTTTACAGTTGCAGTTGCTGCTGCAGTAATCATATTTGCAGCACCGGGGCCGATTGAAGATGAGCAAGCAATGATTTTTCTCCTGTTATGTTGCTTAGCGAAACTTGCTGCAACATGAGCCATACCTTGCTCGTTTTTACCTTGATAAACATTGAGTGACCCTCTGTTTTCGTCAAGGGCTTGCCCAAGACCACAAACAATTCCGTGACCAAAAACGGTAAAAATACCGTCAACAAATTTTGTTTCCTTTCCGTCAAAGGAAACATATTGATTATCAAGGAATTTAACCAGGGCTTGACCCATTGTCATATTTGCCATTGTATATATCACTCCTTATGGAATAATTTCTGATTTACTTCGTGAGCCATTGGTGTTCTTCTGAAACGAATCGCGTTGTTTTAAGCCAAGGATCGTTATCTAAATGGCGAACCATCCATATATAACACATTTCATAACCGGGAGCAACTACTTGCTCATGGTCTTTACCATCAGGGATATAAACTGCACTTCCCTGAACGCTTTTAAAAACATCGTCGCCTACAAAGGCAGCGCCGAAGCCTTGAGGTTTATCAAATTGGTAATAATAAACCTCGGGTTGAGGGTGATGATGTGGAGGATAACTTGACCAACGACCCGGTTGGTTATAAACTTCACCCAAAACCATATTTGAATACGGAGCATTATCGTGGTCAAAAACTGTTGAAACAATTCTATAGCCGGCTCCGTCCCATTGATCTTTGCCGAAATGTTGATAAAGAATCATATCCGGGGTGTAAAAAATAGGTGTGAAGATTATATCGTTATCTGTTTGTTGGATAAGAATTTCAGTTTCTTTTTCGGCTGTTATTGTTACTTCAGTGCATTTTGGAACATGTAAACAATAGGAAGCTTTTATAAATGGGTTTTCCCTTGTCATTTTTTCTGTTTCATTATTCCAGGTTATATTAACATCACCATACAATATCAGAAAAGCTGATTCGCAGCTTTCATCATAAACAGTAAAAGTTTCGCCAACTTTGAATTTTTTTACCCTGATATTCATAAGCATATCAGAATGCTTACCGTCCATTTCACAAACAGATTTAATTCCGTTTGCATCATAATTTAATTGTTCAAACATTTTATCACTCCTTGTCATCAGTTAACGCACCGCTTGAACTTATGGGAATTGCCTCACCGAGGTAGGTGGGTTCAGGACTAATTATGCACCAGAAAAAATCCTTGGTTCTGGCAAGCGCTTCCCGAGTGTTGTTATAAGTTCTGACAAATATATCGTAATTATATTGCCCGTCTGCAGCAACTCCATAAGCATCAAGGCCTAATTTTCTGGCATTGTGTACCGCTCTGTAAAGATGGTATTTCTGAGTTACTATTACAACCCTTTTAACCTGAAAAATATCTCTGGCCCGATACATAGATTCGTATGTAGAAAAACCTGCATGGTCCATAAAAATGTTATCTGTAGGGATTTCTTGCTTTTTAGCGAAGTCTTTCATAACATTAACTTCGTCATAGTTTTTTCTTCCGTGGTCACCACTCATTAAAATTCTGTCAGTGCAACCTGTTTTATATACATCTATTCCGCGGTTAAGTCTTTCTTCGAGCATATGGGAGGGGGTGTCTCCCCAAACACCTGCTCCTAAAACAAGCACGCAATCGAAATCCATTTCAGCTGCCTCTTCAGTTGTGATAATGTATTTGTTTGTGTATTCAAACATATAAACATTTATCAAAAGAGGGACTGAAGCGCTGAGAAGCGCTAAAAGAATTAAAGAGGAAATAGCCCTTTTAAACTTCTTTTTCATATTTTTAGCCTCTTGCAATCATTTCGCCGTATTCTTCTTTTTCTTTTTTTATAAATTCTTTAACTGCTTCAACAGATGGCATATCCTGTGAGCATGCATGGCTTGCAACAAGCATAGCTGCTGATGCTGAGCCGAATTCAAGGGAATCAATAATTTCCCAACCTTCAAAAAGGCCGTAAAGGAAAGCTGAGGCGTATCCGTCACCGCCGCCAAATGATTTTAAGAGTTTAACAGGGAATGGCTTTATATTAAAACTTTCGCCATCGTTAGTGTAGGCTGTTGAGCCTTCTTTACCGTGTTTGATAATAACAATTTTTGCGCCTTGTTTATGCCAATATGAAGCGCTTGTTTTATCTGTGCCGTCGAGACCTATGAGCTTTTCGGTTAAATCAAATTCCTCTCTTGAACCAAGAATAACATCTGCCTTTGCCGCAACTGTTGAATAATAAATAGCAATTTCATCCTTGTTTTTCCAGTTATAAGCGCGGTAGTCTATATCAAAAATAACAGGAATATTGTTTTTCTTAGCAAGAATCGTTGCTTTTAATGCAGCCTCTCTTGAAGGGCTTTCGCAAAGAGCGGTTCCTGAAATGAGAAGGGCTTTGGATTTTTTTATGTATTCTTCATCAATATCTTCAACGCTGAGCTTTAAGTCTGCCGCATCATTGCGGTACATTAAAATTGAGCTTTCTGTTTCGGAAAGTATTTCAGTGAAGGTTAAGCCGATTTTCTCTCCGTTTGTGCAACGAGTGATGTGAGAACAATCTATTCCTTCGTTTTTAAAGAAATTTTCAACGAATGTTCCCAATTCATCATCTGAAACTTTTGCAAAGAAACCGCATTTTTTACCTAATCTTGAAAGACCAACTGCAATGTTAGCAGGAGAACCACCAAGGTATTTTTTAAATGTGGTGCTTTGTGAAAGGGGGCAGTAATAATCGGTTGGGTTGAAGTCAACTGCAACTCTGCCCAATAATATGAGGTCAAATTCTTTTGAATTGTCAAATTCTATGTATTTCATAATAAGTCTCCTTATTTTAAAGTTTCCATATTAAAAATGCGAATATGTTTTTTGGCGTTTTCATAAACCGCTTCTGCCATTGATGCGGAAAGGGAAAAATAATTAGCCTTTTCATTCTTCAGGGCTCTTTCCGCCGCATTTTTTACGGAATCAAAGCTTGCGGTAGCAATATTAACTTTTCTGACACCGTTTCGGATACATTTTTGAAAATCTTCGGGAGTGATACCTGTTCCGCCATGAAGAACAAGAGGTATTGAACAGGTTTTGTTAATATCGTTTAAAACATCAAACCTGAGCTTTGGGGCAACAGGGTAGTTGCCGTGTGCGTTTCCGATTGCAACAGCTAAAGCATTTATTTCTGTTTTTTTGCAGAACTCATCAGCAAGCAATGGGTTCGTGCATTGTATTTCGTGAGCCTTGCCACCGCCCTCGTTACCACCTACAACACCAAGCTCTGCTTCAACAGAGGCGCCATATTCACCGGCAATATTAACCACCTTTTTCGTTAAAGCGATGTTTTCTTCGAAAGGCAACAGTGAGCCGTCAAGCATAACAGATGTAAAGCCCAGGTCAAGTGCAGTTTCAACAGTTTTATATGTTAAACCATGGTCAAGATGAACGCAAATATCAACCTTACTGTTTTCAGCTGCGGCAATCATCATAGGGCCAATAAGCTTTAAGGGTGATGTAGATAATCGTACTTCAGCTATTTGCAAAATAATAGGAGTGTTCATTTCTTCAGCAGCTTTAACTGCGCCGATAATCATTTCCATATTGCCAACAGAAAAAGCACCTACAGCGATTTTTCTTGAAGCAGCATTATTTAATAACGTTTCTAAAGTAACGAGCGGCATAATAATGTTCCTTTACTTGTTAAATACTGTATTTTATTTTATAATAATTATATGTATAAATCAATATATAATGTAAAAAAATTCGCGTTTTTTCTCAATAATTTTCAAATAAAAAACACCGACAACCGCTCAAATTCGTGAACGGTTGTCGGTGTTTGCGTAAAGTTATTGGCGTATTAACTTTAGTGATATA
>JAZUOA010000101.1:0-2176 GCA_045604445.1 Acutalibacteraceae bacterium | reverse complement strand
AGCGGAAATGATGATAATAACGGAACAAGCGGCAGTCCAACCGCAACCTTTGATGCGGCAGTTGCTCTTATGAACAAGGGCGGCGCAATTTATATTGATGGTGAATATGCTGTTGATTCGAAGTTCACCTTCAACTCTTATGGTAAAGACCTTGTTATCACAGGCGGTACACTTGATTTGTCGGCATTATCAAATGTCAATTTTGCCGATAATATAACCTTTGATAATGTAACCCTTAAATTTAAGGATAATGCAAATATTTATGCTAATGGATATAACTTAACCATTAACAGTAATGTAACGGTTGAGGGAACAACCAACCTTTTCGGTGGAGGTGCAAGCGGCACAACCGTTGATAGCACAAACATTAAGATTTTAAGCGGAAACTATAAAACTATTTGCGGCGGCAGCAGGCAGGGCACAGTTTTAGGTGATACCAACCTTTATATAGGCGGATATGTTAATAAGGATATTGTAACAGCCTTAGCCCATGCGAACACTGCTAATATTTATGGCGGCGGCTTAGAGGATACAGTTAACGGTAGCGCTAACATTATCTTTACAGATAATGCCCTTTCAAGCTATGTTGCGGGCGGTGGAACCTATGCATCATCGGGTGGAGCATCGGGAACTGTTGGAGGCAACACAAATATTGTAGTTTCAGGCAATGCTCAAACCTATGGTGTTTATGGTGGCTCGAAGGCAGCAGGAACTGTCGGAGGAGATATAAATGTGTTAATTGATGGCGGTGCAGTCGCTGACCTGTTTGGAGGCCACGGTGGCGCTAACCACGAGGGAAATGTTTATATTGAACTTAAAAAAGGCTCGATAGATAGGCGTATATGGGGCGGATGCTATAATGAAAACAGTGGACTTTCCTGGGCAACCTCGAACCATGTAATAGGAAGCATTTATGTAACTGTTTGGAATGGATTTAGCTTTGTTTTTGATGGTAAGGATTCGCTTAACTCATCTTATAGTGATTTGAGCTTCTATGCACATAGCAGATGCAAAAATCAAAGTGATGAAATTTCCAATATAATTTATATTGATTCATCGGCATATAATTCGCTTAAGAGCAAGGAAAAGTATCACGATACTGATTTTTCAAGTAAGATATTTATGTCATCGGCGGCACCTTCAAATGCGGCAGATAATATTTACTATTGTTCATATTCTGCAAGCGGAAATACTATCACAAAAACCTATAATAAGGTTTCGGGAACAGATATTTCTAACGGAACAGCAACTATCGGTATTGATGAAAGCGTATTGCTTGAATATACAGGCGAAGCTATCGAGGCGGCAAAGCTTACCTATAATAATTGGTTTGCGCATAGCCTTGATATTGCTTATTCAAACAATGTTGAGGTTGGCACCGCAACCGCTACTATAAGCACAAACGGTGTTTCGGCTTCCACCACATTTGATATTTATTATGACACAACTCCTGCACTTTTAGGTGCATCCATAAAGAAGAGTTTGACTCAGGATATTCAGTTTACCGCAAGACTGCCAAAGAGCAGCAAAAAGGTTGCCGAATATGGAATGGCGGTTACATTCTATAATAATATAGGCAATGGTGTTGAACTCTCGGATATGACTGCTGATACAACTAATGAGGGAGTAAGAGTTGTAAAGAGGGTTTTAGAAGAATCGGTTGCTATGTCGCAGGAATTATTCGTTTTGAATGTCGGCAAAATTGATACCGATAAATACGGACATCGATTTGTTGTCAGAGCCTTTGTCAGATATGAGGGCGAGAGCGAATATCATTATTCGGATAACACAGATTCGATTTCTCAATCAGGCTCAGATGCAGGCTATATAAGTCGTTCGGTAATAAGCGTATCAAAGAGCATTCTTTCTTGGGTTTATGAAAACCAAAATGTTCTTCATAATGAATATGGAGTTGCCGATGTTAATGCAATAATCAAGAAAAATGAAACAACAGGCAAATATTCCTGGGTTTCGGGAATCACTGCGAATAATGGTGAAAAGGTTCTTGCATATCTTAACAACAATGCTGAAGCGATAAGCGAAGCTATAAGAGATTTAAGCTAAGGAGGTAAATGAGGATGAAGAAATATACAAGTCCAAAAATAAAATTCAGCATTTACCTATTGGAAGAAAATCTCGCAATTGATATACTCTCCATTTTCTTAGAAGGTGAAAC
>JAZUOA010000100.1:0-23418 GCA_045604445.1 Acutalibacteraceae bacterium | reverse complement strand
TAACTGTGAATTCCCAGTCTTTTTCTTTCTGTTCATCGCTCTTTCTTACGAATTCGGGGTTTTTATCAAAGCCTTGCTTGCAGTTTTCTTTAACCCATTTATATGCTTTCTGATATTCAGCCTCGTCATAGATGCCTTCTTCCATTCGGCGAATGATTTCAACCTCGTCAACGGATTCAACGCGCATACCAAGATATTCTTCAAAGAAATCTGTATCAATTGAAGAGCCTGCAATACCCATGCAGATAGAACCAATCTGAAGGTATGATTTACCCTTCATTGTTGCAACTGCAACTGCGCTTCTTGCAAAGCGAAGAAGCTTTTCTTTAACGTCTTCGGGCATTGTTGTGTCATCAGCATCCTGAACATCTTTTCCGTAGATACCAAAAGCAGGAAGACCTTTCTGAGCATGAGCTGCAAGAACTGCTGCAAGGTAAACTGCACCGGGTCTTTCAGTTGCGTTAAAGCCCCAAACACCTTTGATTGTTGAGGGGTCCATATCCATTGTTTCGGAGCCGTAGCACCAGCAGGGTGTAACGGAAAGAGTAATCATAACGCCTTCTCTGCGGAATTTTTCTGCGCAAGCGGCAGCTTCAGCAACACGACCGATAGTTGTATCAGCGATAACAACCTTAACGGGCTCGCCGTTAGAATATTTAAGGTTTTTTGTAAAAAGCTCAGCAGCGGCTTTAGCCATATTCATGGTTTGGTCTTCAAGAGATTCCCTAACCTTGAGAGGACCGCGTCTGCCGTCAATAATGGGGCGAATACCGATTACGGGATATTCACCGAGAAATCTGTTCTCTGCCATAGTTAATATCATCCTTTCAACTGTATTTTTAAATACAGAATATTTCATTTAATAGTATATCACAAATAAAAATGATTGCAATTGCCATATAGTAAAAAAATAGGGTGTTTATATGGGCAAAATGACAAGAAAGGCAGAGTTATTCTGCCTTTCTTATACTGTCAAAAAATTCGTTATATTTTTCTGCCCACTTTTCAATATCTTTGCGGTCATATTTATTTGGGAAATATGTTTCGGTAACGACCAGTTTACCTATCCACAGAGCAAGGTTAGAAATTTTTTCTTTTAAAACGGCGTTTTCTCTCACCATTTTGATTTTTTCTTTTAAAAATGCTCTGCCGGGTGCTCCAAAAAGCATATCAAGCTTTTCTGCTGATATCATTTTAAAATCTTCGCTTGTAAAAATACCTGCATTAAAAATATCGTTTACTTCTTGAGCCGTTATATAAGTTAGCATATTTTTTAAAACTGAAATTCTGCCTGCGGTAAAGCCGATTTCCTTGAAAAATCTTTTGTTGTATTCCCAAAGAGTTTCGGCGGTATAAAAGCTATTTTTATCAAGCAAAACAGTATCGGCAAGCATAGAACCCGCTTTAATAGCGTAGGTTATTCCCGAGCCTTTAACTGCATAGGTCATAAAGGCGCTGTCGCCTACGGCGGCATAACCATCTGCAACGAGAACTGCCAAGGGATTGCAAACGGGAATTTTGCAAAAAAGCCCACCCTGTATGAAATTTTTGCTTATATGCGGATAATCGGTTGAAAGCTTTTGAAGCTCTTTTAGAACCTGGGTGTTATCAAGAGGAGAAAATCTGCAGATTAGCACATCAACCCGAGCTTCCTCAGTTACAACCCATGAAAAACCAACAGAGCCGTTTTCTTTAATTATCAGGTTATATGGCGTTTCGGGTTGAGGTGCAGTTAAATCCCTTTCAAAATATGCACGGTAAGTGTATACCTCATCGTATTTTTTAATTTCACGGTTAATTCCCATGTGTTTGGGAAGGTTTTTTCTTAATGGAGAATCAATACCGCATGAATCTATAACTAAATCTCCGTAAATTTCACCGTAAGAGGTTTTAATCCCTACAACCCTATTGCCTAATATCAGAGGTGAAATAATCTCGCAATCGAATATAAATTTAACACCGCTTTCCTCTGCCAAATAAAAAAGATGGTTAAAAAGCTCTTTTCTATCCATAGAAACAGAGGGCTTTTCTGCGCAGGGCAGGGTAATACGCTGAGTTTCGGCTTCAAGGGGAATAAAAGTTAAGCTGTTTTTAGAAGGATTGTAATTTTTTGGCATAGAAAGCCCTGCATAGCTGAAGGTATCGCTTTCAAAAACATCGTTTTGGGGCATACCTATTTTTTCTTTAGGCAGTTTTTCATATATGGTTACATCCAAACCCTCTCTTGCAAGTTTAATTGCGGCTGCTATTCCGCCTGAGCCTGCTCCCGCAACAATAATTTTGCTCAAAAAATCACCGCCTTACTATAAATAATATAATGTAATATAAATATAACATAAAAAAATGAATATTAACACCGAAACTGTAACTTTTTTTGTTACAGTTTTTTATTTTAAAAATTTCATTTTGTAACAGAATTGGGTCGGGAAATAGGTTTTTTTGTAGATGTTTCGCCTTAATTAACAAATTGTATAGTAGTTTATAGTGCAAATTGCACATTGCAAAAGGGGTTTATTTATGTTATAATGCCCGAGGTTGTTACAAAAGGTTACAAATTTGTAATAATTAGTTACATTCAGTGAATAATTATTAACGGGTAGATTTTTCCACCCGAAATATTATGAAAGGCAAAAAATATTCTATGACAAGAAGCAGAATAAAAAGAGTATCGGCAATTTTCCTTGCTTTTATACTCATAATAACTTCCGCTGTAAGCGTAAGTGCAGCTGCCCAAAGCCTCGAATACTCAGCCTCATCCTCTTATAAAAACAGCAGCTTTTATAAAAAACTTACCCAAGTTAAGCTTACAGGTGACCAGGTAACAGATATTGTTAATGTTGCAAAATCTCAAGTTGGCTACCATGAGGGCTACAGCTCTTCCGATTATTCAGGCAACTCTTCCGGAAGCGGAAATGTTACCGAATATGGCAGATGGTATGGTCGTCAGGGATATTGGTGCAATGTTTTCGTATCATGGTGTGCGAATGTTGCGGGTGTTCCTGCATCGGTTTTCCCGAAGCTTTCGGGTGTTGGTAATGCATATTATTCAACCATGCCCGCAGTTAATGCGGAGTGTTTTGCATTCTCTTCAGGTAAAAAGCTTGAAGCGGGGGACCTTATCTTCAGCTGTACCTGCTCAGGCTCTTATGGTTGTATTGACCATGTAGGTTTAGTAACTGCAGTTGATAAAAATACAATTTATACTGTTGAGGGCAATATGTCCGATATGGTTAAGGCATGCTCTTACCCTGCAAGCACAGGCTATTCCTCTTATTACCATGCAAGAATAAACTATGTTGCAAGGCCTTGTTATGAAGATAACAGCAAGGGTGTAGAGGAGTTTTCTGATGCAACTGCATCAATTTCTTTCGGTAACAGTGTTTACACCCTTTTCGATACAAGCGTTTCTTATAAAGAAGCAGTTGCTCTTTCCAAGGAAATGGGCGGAACCCTTGCTTCACCAAAAAATGAAAAAGAGATTGCAAAGCTCGCTTACCTTGCAGAGCAGGGCGCTTTCGGCAGATATTATGTTACAAGCGAAAAGGAATGCGCCATTATTTCTTCAGGTAAGGTAACAAAAGCAGCTGAAAACAGGCGCGCAACAGGGTTCATCTGTAAGATTTCTCTTGATGATATCAAGCCTTCCAACAGTGCATCATTTGGCGGAAGCAGATATGAAATTTATGATAACGCTGTTACTTATGAGCAGGCAAAGGCTATTGCTAAAGCAAAAGGCGGCAAGCTCACAGTTATAGAAAATGAAACAGAAGCAATGATGCTTTCTCTTCTTCTCAAGGGCTCAAAGAGTTATTTTACCGGTGCCTGCGGTTCTAAAAAGGAGCTTAAAAAAGTTTTCGATAACTTTACAGAAAAGGTAAAATTTGAAAAAGAAGAAAACATAGCAGTATTTCTTAACGACGGTTCAAAAGAGTTAAGTGTAGCTAACGGCGTTAATAAAACGGGCTTCATTGTTGAATACAATGAAAAAGAGAAATGCACTGTTATATATGACGCTAACGGCGGAGAAAATGCACCCATTGAAAAAATCACCGAAAGTGGTGAAAAAATGGAGATTACCTCTGCAGTGCCTACAAACAAAAATAAGGTATTTAAAGGTTGGGCATTCTCAGAAACAGCAGAAATCGTTTCAATTGAAGCAGGCGATAAAATAGCTCCTGTAGGGAATATAACTCTTTACGCTGTTTGGGGCTGATAAAAATTTAAAAATTCCTCGACTGAACAGATAGGATGTTTCAGTCGAGGTTTTTTATTTCTCAAACAACTTGACAACGAAATTAAGAATACTATAATAATATTTTGATTGAAATTTTTTTGAGGTACGTTTTATGATTACACAAGAACAAATCGACAGAATTAATTTTCTTGCAAGAAAAGCAAGGGAAGAAGGTCTTACAGAAGAAGAAAAAAATGAGCAGGCAAATTTGCGCGCACAATATGTTGCAGCGTTCAAAAGCTCTCTTGTAAGTACGCTTGAAAACACGGTTATTCAACGCCCTGACGGTACAAGGGAAAGGATAACAAGAAAGGATAAAAAAGAGAGCAACTGATATGGCAGCTATTAGGCCCGCAAGGGCGGATGATATTAAAAGAATTGAGTATATTTGCAGGATGACGGCAGGCCCGGTTTCAGAAAAGGAGCCTATAGTAGGTAATCGCATTGCAAAAATGTATTCAACCTATTATGCAAGAGAGTGCCCGGATACCTGCTTCGTTCTTGCAGATGATGAAGATAAGGCGGTAGGCTATATTCTTTGTGAGCCTGATTGGAAAAAATACAGAAAGAACTACAGAAAAATCGATGTGCCTGCAATATGGGAATTGAAAAAAAGCGCAGGGCTAGAAGCGTGGTTCTTTCCTGTTCCTTATATGGTGTTAAGCAGAAAATACCCTGCTCATATGCATATTGATATTTTACCTCAATATCAGGGTAAAGGGTACGGCACAAAAATGATTGAAGCTCTTTTTGACTTGCTTGAGAAAAAAGGCGTAAAGGGTATTATGCTTATGGCATCAGGCGAAAATGATGGTGCTATAAGGTTATATAAACGAA
Organism: Acutalibacteraceae bacterium; assembly: GCA_045604445.1. Classification (GTDB taxonomy): domain Bacteria; phylum Bacillota; class Clostridia; order Oscillospirales; family Acutalibacteraceae; genus DTU089. The sequence goes on along the minus strand of JAZUOA010000100.1, from coordinate 18,347 downwards.
TGGGCTTTGAAATGATTTTGCATACAAAGCTCACGGCGATAATGGGTAAAACAATAAAATAAACGGTGATAGATATGGCAAAAAAACCGATAACGGCAATAATTTTAGGCGCAGGGCACAGAGCAATGGCTTATGCTGATTTTTCTCTGAAATATCCTGAACTTTTAAAAATAGTAGGTGTGGCAGATCCCAATGAATTCCGCAGAAAAACTGTTCAACAAAAATTCGGATTCAGCGAAGAAAATTGCTTTGAGAATGCAGAGGAATTAGCTAAAGCTCCTCGTTTTGCTGATGCAGTAATTAACGGAACAATGGATGAATTGCATGTTGAAACCTCTATTCCGGTGCTTGAAAAGGGTTATGATATGCTCCTTGAAAAGCCTTTTGCGGTAAACGAGGAGGAGATGGACAGGCTCTTAGAGGTTGTAAAGAGAAACGGTAATAAGGTTATGATTTGCCATGTTTTAAGGTATACACCGTTTTATTCTGAAATAAAAAACAGAATAATAAATGGCGAAATCGGAGATATTATAAATATTCAAACAGTTGAAAATGTAAGCTATCATCATCTTTCAACATCCTTTGTTAGAGGCAAATGGGGAAATTCTAAAAAATGCCATACATCTATGCTTTTAGCAAAATGTTGCCACGATTTAGATATTATGATGTGGCTTATGGCACCATTAAAGCCGGTTTCTGTTTCTTCTGTTGGTTCAAGGCTACAGTTCAGAGAAGAAAATGCGCCTGAAAATTCAGGTACACGGTGCCTTGTTGATTGCCCGTTGGTTGATTCTTGTCGATATAGCGCAAAAAGGATTTACCTTGACCATCCTGATAGGTGGGAGGTTTACGTTTGGCGTGCTTTGGAGCGTATAGAAAGCCCAACTGATGAAGACCGTAGAAAAGAGCTTATTGAAAGTGATTATGGCAGATGCATTTATAAATGCGATAATGATGTTGTTGACCACCAAAGCGTGTTGGTTAATTTTAACTCAGGCGCAACAGGCACTCATAATATGGTAGGTGGTTCCGCCGAACCATTAAGAACTATCAGGGTTATAGGCACAAAGGGCGAAATTTACGGCGAATTTGAAAACAAGTTTATAGATATTAAGATTATAAATCCTGACCCCGGTAAAGATTATGATGAAGAAAGAATTGATTTAAGTTATGTTTCAGGGGAAGGCCATAGCGGTGGAGATGAAAGGCTTGCAAAGGATTTTGTTAAATTTATAAGAGATGAGGATTTTTCCGTTTCCTGCACCTCCATTTATGACTCAGTTGCAGGCCATAAAATAATTTTTCTTGCCGATAAATCCCGTGAAAATGGTGGGCAGGTAATAAAAGCGGAGCTTTAAAATGAATAAAAAAACAAAAAGAATAATTGGCATTATATTGAGAGCGTCTTTTGTTGCCGCCATATTGTTAACGGTTATATTTAAATATGATGACCTTGTTAATATTGATGTAAGAGCGCTTGTTGATAAAACAAATTCTCTTTTGGAAGCAGGGGCAGCAGTTGTTGGAATATATGCTCTTAAAGCTGTTGTGTTTGTAATTCCCGCTTCTGTGCTTTATATGGCAGTTGGAATGGCTTTCGATTTTTTGCCCGGGCTGTTGGTAAACGCAATAGGGCTTTTTGCCGAGCTCAACATAACTTACTTTATAGGTAAGTTTTTAGGTGGCGAGGCAGTTGAAAGAAAGCTCAGGGAATCAAAAAAAGGTGAAAAAATAATTACATTAAGAGATAAAAAAACACCATATCTTTATGTTGCAAGGCTTTTACCTGTGTTCCCTATTGATTTTGTAAGCTTATTTTTCGGTGCTTCAAATATGGGATATATAAGATATATCCTTATATCATTTTTTGGGGTAATGCCGAGAATATTGCTTATAACCCTTCTGGGCGATAAAATTTACGATATTATTCCGATAAAATTTATGATGACTGTTGTTGTGTTTGCTCTTTTAGCCGCATCAATAGTGATTCTTGTGAAATATATAAGAAAAAAAGATAAGAACTGACAATCTCCGGAAGATTGTCAGTTCTTTACTCTTTTTAAAATCCTTCGTATTCAAATGTTGTTTCGTAGGTTCCGCTTTCAAATTCATATTCCTCATTATCAAGGTAAAGCGTAGCAGTTGAGCCATTAGGAATTGTGAAAGAAAATTTGCATTCGTTTCCTTTTCCTGTGTATTCCCAAGCTGAAATGATATCACCATCGTCTGTAATAATGCGAGCCTTGGCATATCCTAAAGCCTTATTGGGAAGAGGCTTGAAAATAATATGCTTATAACCGGGTGCGCTCATATCGCTATCGATACCTGCAACGGTGGTATAAAGCCAATCACCAACGGAGCCGTAGGCATAATGGTTAAAGGAGTTCATATCAGGCGTTGCAAAAGAGCCGTCCTCTTTCATACCATCCCAACGCTCCCACATAGTTGTTGCGCCTTTTGTTACAGGGAAAAGCCAGGAGGGGAAGCTCTCTTTTAAAAGAAGCTTATAAGCCAGGTCTGCCCTGCCGATTTTTGTTAAAGCATGGAGAAGATAAGGTGTTCCCACGAAGCCGGTTTTTAGGTGACCGCATTCTTCGATATCCTTAACAAGCTTTTCTGCCTCGCGGTTAATGTCATCGGTAAGCTCAAAATAAATTGCGAGAACGTTTGCGGTCTGAGTTTCATGCTCGGGTTTTCCTGTGTTAATATATTTTTTTCTGTAAGCCTTAAGGGATAAATCATAGAGCTCTTCAAAATAGCTCATATCCTCGCCGATGACCTTACCCATTTCGATAAAGAGGCGGTTAGAATAAACGAGATAAGCAGAGCCTATAAGATTTTTATCGGTAAAACCGCCTGTTGCTTCAAAGCCTGCATCGAGAGAAAGCCAGTCGCCAAAGTGATGAGAATGGTTGTCAAAAAGACCTCTCTCAGTACCGTTAGCTTCCATAAAGAGAATCCATTTTTTCATAGATTCAAATTGGTCTCTGATTATTTCAGTATCGCCATAGCAACGGTAAACCCAATAAGGAACGATAACCGCAACGTCTGCCCAGGCAGAGGAGCCATCGGATTCCCAATCGTGAAGGTCGGGAACAACATCGGTAACAGCGCCGCTTGCTCGTTGCTCCAACGCAACATCGTGCATCCATTTTTTAAAGAATTTTTTAGTTCTGTAGGTGGTGGAGGCGGTGCGGGCGAAAACCTGAGCGTCACCTGTCCAGCCGAGACGCTCATCGCGCTGGTTACAATCGGTGGGAATATCAAGGAAATTGCCCCTTTGACCCCAAACAATGTTTTCATAAAGCTGTTGCAAAAGCTCGTGGCCACAGGCAAAATAACCGATTCGCTTCATATTTGAGAAAACAACAACTGCGGTGAAGTTGTCAGGGTTAAGGTCTTTTTTATCAAAGCCCTCCAGCTTAACATAGCGGAAGCCCTGATATGTAAAATGAGGTTTATAGGTTCTTTCGTTTCCGTCGGAAATAACCTTGATTTCAACCCTTGCACTGCGCATATTATCTAAATAAAAATTGCCGTGCTTATCGAGAACTTCAGCATGGTAAAGCTTATATTCCTTGCCTTTTTCTGCAGGAACAACCCATTCAACATAGCCTGTAAGGTTCTGGCCAAAATCAAGAACGGTTTCGCCCTTGGGAGTTGTTATTATTTGTGCAACATTAAGGCGAGCCATTTCCCTTACTTCCTCGCCCTCAGTTTCAACGAGGATATCTGTGCTTATATCGCTAAGCTCCTTAACAGGAAATTCTTCATCGGTATTTGCATTGAAATCAACGGTTTCGCCGTTGTAAACATGGGAGTAAAGGATATTGCTTTTTGCGCATTTCCAAGAAGAGTCGGTAGGTATGAAATCAATTTCGCCATCCTCATATTCAATTAAAAGAGCGGCAATTAAAGCATCCTCTCTGTCGGTAATGCTCTCGTAGTGCTCATGGGGGTTGCCGTGGTAACGCCTGCCGTTGCCTAAAGCAATATCGAGGGTGTTAACCTCTTCGAGAAGATGGGTCACATCATATTCCTGAAACTGAATTCGTTTTCCGTAGCTTGTCCATCCGGGAGCGAAAATAAATTTACCCACCCTGGAATTGTTCAGGTAGGCTTCATAATACCCCAAAGCCGAGCAGAAAAGAGTGGCTTTTCTTGCAGGCTTATCAAGCCAAATAACCTTTTTGAATACAGGGCGAATATCACCGAAATCAGCACCTTGTCTTATAAATTTTGCATCTTTAATTGTTTTCATAGTATTACTCCTTTTGCGTTGCAAAATAGCAAATGTGTGATATAATCATATTATCTTATTCAAATTTCTTTTTCAAGATAAAAGGAGATAAAAATGAAAAATCTTTCCGATATAAATGTTATTCGTTCCGTTATGGCGAAGCACGGTGTAACCTTTAACAAGGGCTTAGGGCAAAACTTTTTGGTTGACCCTGAGGTTTGCCCTGCAATGGCAGAGGCGGCGGGGCTTGATGAAAACACCTGCGTTATTGAAATAGGTCCCGGTGTTGGAGTATTAACTGCAGAGCTTGCAAAAAAAGCAGGTAAAGTTTTAAGCTTTGAGGTTGATAACCGCCTTTTACCTGTTTTAGATGAAACCTTGAAGGATTTTGATAATGTTGAAATTATTAACCAAGATATTTTAAAAGCAGACCTCAAAAGCATAATTGAAGAAAAGTGTAGAGGTATGGATATAGCGGTGTGTGCCAATCTTCCGTATTATATTACATCCCCTATAATTATGCTTTTTTTGGAAAGCAAATTGCCTGTAAAATCCATAACAGTTATGGTGCAGAAGGAGGCTGCAGACAGGCTCTGTGCCGAAGTGGGCAGCCGTGATGGCGGTGCAGTTACGGTAGCCGTTTCTTATTATGCAGAAAGCGAGCAGTTATTTTTTGTTCCGAAGGATTCATTTTTGCCTCCTCCCAAAGTAAACAGCGAGGTTATTCGCCTAACGGTAAGAGAAAAACCGCCTGTTGCTGTAAGCGATGAAACATTTTTCTTTAAGGTAGTAAAAGCTGCTTTTTCCCAACGAAGAAAAACGGCTGAAAATTCAATCAGCTCCGGGCTTGGAAGGGATAAGGCAACGGTTGCTGCCGCATTGGAAAGGGCAGGGCTTGAAAGAACCATAAGAGCAGAAAAACTTACAATGGAAAATTTTGCACAACTTTCAGAATTGCTGAAGTAAAAAATAAATGGAGTTATCAATCATCAAGATTGATAACTCCTGAATTTTTTGTTTTTATGCCGGAAATTAAGCGAAGAGACCGCCTAAAAAGCTGATAGCAGTATCAAACATAGAGCTAACATCATACTCAATAAGAGTACCGGTCATTGAGCTGAGAACTCCTTCAAGCTCTACACCTGAAAAAAGATTCATAACAATATCAAAAATTGCGTCCATAACGTCGCCTCCTTTTCTTTTTAACAAATTAACATATTTTTATGGCAAAGTCAATAGTTTTTTAAGCTTATAAAAATCAGAGCTTTTGTATAAAGCGAATTTTTTTGCCAATAAATATTATTGAAAAACGAAGGAGGTTTAACTATGGATAATGAAAAAAAAGACAATACCCCTCTTGAAATCCCAGAAAATGCTCCGGCAGGAGAACAAAGGCCTATAAAAAACAAAAAGGTAAGCAAAGTGAAAGCGGCATACGCATTTGCTCTTATTCTTGCTTTAGGAGCTGCATTTACTGCGAAAATTGCTTCGGAAAATGCTTTAGGTAAGCTTCAGGTGCCATTGGAAAGCGATTATGTTACAATTACCGAGGCAAAAGAAACATCAAAGGACAAAGCATTTCTTACAACAGAACCTGATTATGAGGTAAGGCAAAATTTAACCAACGTTCCCGATGAAAGGGAAGAAGCTACAGAGCCTGAAACAGAAGAAGCAACAGAAAAAACAACAAAAAAAGGACCATATGCTGAGCCTTACAAGGATTATTTTGTTTTACCTATGGGAACTGATATCCACAAGGAATATTTGCCCGATACCCCATCATATAACGCAACAATGGGAGATTGGAGAACACACAACGGAATTGATTTTAAAGGTGCAGAGGGAGACCAGGTTAAAGCAATTGCCTACGGAACGGTTATAAGAATTTATGATGATACGCTTTTGGGTACCGTTGCAGAAATTGACCACGGCAACGGAGTTACCGCAAAATATTGCGGGTTGAATAAAGAAACTCTTGAAATTAAGCAGGGAGCCATAGTAAAAGGGGGAACTCTTTTAGGGTATTTAGGAGTTGTACCCTGCGAAAAAACAGATGTGAGCCATTTGCATTTTGAAGTTTATTATAACGAAAAAAATGTTGATCCGTTAGAGTTAATGGGAAAATAATAAACACCTGAAGCTTTGAAAAGAGCTTCAGGTGTTTAATTATTTACCTGTGTCCACCATTTTCATTTTTGTTGCTTTTTGTCCCCAGTTGTTTGCCCAGGCTTCGCAATAAAGCTTGTAATAAGAAACATTGTTTTTATTTCTGTAATTCGCGAAAAAATTGCACCAGATAACAGAGGGAAGAGCAATAACAATGTAGTAAAGAGGGCCTAATAGAAGGCATTGCCATGTATGGCCGTATTCATGAATTCGGGTGTTATAGGTCCAAGCCTTGTTTTCGTGGTTCTCTCTCATAAAAATGAAAAGACCCATAGAAAGTCCACCTGCATTCCACGGCAGATAAACAATATTAGCATAGCCGAATTTTGAATGGGGCTTGTGAAGGATTTTAGTGCAGATTAAGTAAGCAATACCGCCAACTATATTTACAGGCAATCCCCAAGTCCATTGAATTAAGTAGAATAAAAAATCTTTAAAAGGAGTCTCTTTTGATTTTGGTGGTTGGGTTATGGTTATATCAATGTTTTCGGTTGTCATTTTACTCAGCCTCCTCAATAAGTTTTTTAAATTCTTTTTCTTTTTCTATAAGAATCAGGTAATCGCCGTTTTCATTTTTTTCAAGAGTGTTAATTTCTTCGTTTTCGTTTTTACCTAACCAAGTTTTTTCAAGCTTGTAGCCTGAAAGGAGCTCGCAACGCTCTTTTTCAAATTCTGAAAGAGTAACGCTGCCATATTTATGCTTCGTTGCGATAGCTGCTCTTATCATAGTGTGGTCATCCTTGGTCATTTTAAAGCGCCTTAAAAGAATCCAGGCAACAAGCGCACTAATCATTGGCAGAATAGAAACGCAAATGCGAATACCCATAAGAGCTGAATCTGTTTGCTCGATAAAAACGCCCTTGTTTCCCGTAACAAGACCAAAATTATTAAGAAGAACGCCAACAACAAAAGTCATTACACCGCCCACGATTTGTTTAACCATTGTGTTGAAGGTGCTTATAACTCCCTCGCGGCGTCTGCCTGTTATAAGCTCATCAACATCTGTAAGGTCAGGCAAAACATTATTTCCAACAAAGCCTAAGCCACTCATACCGAAAGGATAAAGCACTGCACCGCCGAGAATCATAATAACTAACGGTAAAACAGATGCTCCTGCATTTTCTCCGGCAGGTTTAACCAAAAGGAGAAGTCCCAGACCTATAATCATAAAAGGGGTAACAATTGCACCGCATTTGCTTTTGCCTTTTTTCATTGTAAGGCCATAGTTTAATGGGAAAGCCAAAGATTCAAACGCGCCTGCAAATGCGTTGTAAATCGGGTAATATTTGTAAAGATTTGCAAGGTAGGTTATATAATAAATGCTTGTTGTTGAATAAAAGCTTCTTGCCATTTGCCAGAAGAAGGACATTGCAAAATAATCGCGAAACGACTTGTTTCTGAAGACTTGAACATATTCGTTGATTGCGGATTTGATATCCAAAGGAGGAAGCTTTTCATTTAATGAGCTTGGTTCTTTGCAGGTTTTAAAGGTTGCAAAAATTGCACAGGCATAAACAATAGAGAGAACAATGCCTGTTAATAAGAAAGGCGTTTTTGAGTTTTCGGAAAGTTCACCGGATGAACCGAAAACAGAAAGGAAAATGAGTAAAATAATATAAGAGGGTATCATACCCACTGAGTTGAATATGTAGCTTACAGAGGTATATTGAGTTCGTTTGTTATATTCAGGGGCAAGGGTAGGTAGCATTGCCGTGTGGGGCACATCAACCATTGTGTAAGCAGTTTTATAGAGAATATATGCAAAGGCATAATACACTGCGCAAATTGTAGGGTGCTCTTTAGCATTAAGCCCAAAGGAATTCCAAAGCATTGTATAGGAAATTACAAGGGGCGCAATGCTTAAAAGAAGGTATCTTCTGTGTCTGCCGTATTTTGAACGGGTGCGGTCGGTTATTATACCCATAATGGGGTCGTTAATACCATCCCAAACCGTTGCAATCATTACAATAAATGTTGCATGGTGTATTTCCATACCAACAACATTTGTGAGGAAAGCAGTAAGATACATACTTATTATGTAACCACCGCCGCCCATAAAAATGTTAGCAAAACAGTATTGAATCATCGGTTTAACTGTTTCGAAAAATTTTCCTTCAATGCCGATAGCATTTTTAAATTTTTCACCCAAAATAAATCACTCTTTTATTTATAATTTTTAATATAATTTTTATAGAAAACAACGCAGTTAGCTATGCTTTCAAGGCTTATATTTTCATTTTCGCTATGCACGCTTGCAAATTGCTGGTTATTCATTTCAATTGGGGCAAATCGAATAACGCATGGGCAAATTTCGCAAAGGTGGCGCGCATCTGTGCCGGCAGGTAAAATATACGGAGCGGATATAACATCAGGAAAAATTTCTGCAATGCAATTCTTTGTATAAGAAAAAGCCTTGTGGTTCATATCAGCGGGGGTAAAGCATTCGTTGTGGGGAGCAGGCTCCAAAAAGATATCGTATTTGTCGGCAATTTTTTTAATGGATTTTAAGTCTTTTTCCAAATCCTCTTTATTTATCGTTCGGATAAAGGCTTTTGCAGAGCAAACCTTTTCTTCCTTGTTCATATTTATTTCATTAAATGAGCAGGTTGTTCCTACCATTGAGCCTGCCTGAGCATTAATCTTAGGCATTATCGTTTTCAAAAGCGAGCCAAAGCACCAAAGGTTAGAAAAAAGCACAGTCATTATAAATGGAGTGTACGGACAAAGGTGGGAAAACATTGCTTTCACTTCAGGATATAAACGTTTTATAAAAATATTTTTAGTGTTTATTTCTGTAATAAAGGCGCTCATTCTTGCAACGGGTGTGTTGGCGTTTGCCGCAAGGCCTTTGTGGGAATTTCCCTCTTTTGCATAGCAATTAAGGGTGTATCTGCCTTTTTCGTGAACTGCCATCATAGCGCAGTTATGTTTAATGCCCGGTAAAGGCGGGGAAATAATTGCACCGCCTTCATCCAGCACAGCTTCAAAAGATATTCCCTGCTGTTTAAAGTGCTCTACAGCTAACGGAATTCCGTCACCACCGATTTCTTCATTGTGAGAGGAGCCGATAAATAAATTGCATTCGGGAATAAAGCCTTCATTCAGCAATTCTTCAATTGCCTGAAATTCTGCAAAAAGGGGAGTTTTTGTGTCAACGGTTCCTCTGCCCCAAAGTGCGCCATCAAAAATTTCGCCGCAAAATCCGGGGTGAAGCCATTCGCCTTCTGCCGCCACAACATCATGGTGGCTCATAATCATAATATTACGGCTTTTATCTTTGCCATTGATTTTATAAATCCAGCAATCATCACCAAAGGTTATTTTTTCAGCAGCTTTATGCACAAGGGGAAAAAGCTCTGCCATAACTTCCCTAAGTTTTTTAAACTCTGTATCATTATAATTTTGAGGGTCGCAAACAGTTTCGCACTTAATCATTTTTGAAAGCTTAAGAGCATAATCTGTTTGTTCTTGTAAGGTCTTATGCTTGGGGCGTTCAGAAAGCTTTCGGGCGGAAAATTTTGCCTTTAAACCATTAAAGAGAAGCATTAAAACAAATAAGCCGAAAGCACAAGCCAAAAAAACTAAAATCTCTTTCATTCTCTCACCGTTGTTAAAAAATTGTAATAATAATATAACATTTTTCATTTTAATATACAAGGTTTATATTTGTTGCTCTTTGAGGAAGCCTTGTGTTTTTATTTTTACAAAAAAATCGGGACCTTCGCAGACTCTAAAGCCTGCAAAAGTCCCATACTTTATATAGTTTTGTGGGTCTGCGCTTTTTTATATCCGCTATCTATTTTTTAATCACCCAAAAGCCCGTAGTATCTTCCCATCCAATAAGGGAGCAGATATATTGAAGGCATAACGGCTCTCATGGCGTTTGCTCCGTCTGTTCCGGGGAGAGCAGCTGCGCGGTTTGCGGTTTTTTTGTTGATGTTTATAAATTCTTCCGCACCTGAGTCGCAAACGAATTGGTTTCCATCATAATTAACAATGAGTCTGGAAGAATATTCAACGGGGTATTTAAGCTGAGGAGCACAGCCATACTCTTCGGGGGTGTTATCCCAAACGATATCCTTTCTGTAGCTGTTGTAGGTTGGCCATACAACAAGGTCAAGATTCATTTCCGAAAGGGATTTTGCTGCATTTTCAATATCACACGGATTATTTGTTAATGCACCGTAAACGATGTTGAAATAAGGTGAACGTTCGATTTTTTCATAATCAAAATGGTGAGTAAGACCCATTTTGAAAATTTCTTTTTGAGCCTCATTTTCTGTATAAACAAGCAGATTATAAATATTTGTAAAATCAAGCTGGTCATCAATATGGGCAATATGAGCATCCTCGCATTTATATTGCATGCAGTTCATTGCGTAGTGGTGCTTTTTAACAAGCATATCAAAAACCTGATTATATTTTTCATCGCCTGTTACATGATATGTAGTTTTAAGGAATGAAAGAATTTCGAGAGAATTTGTTCCTCTTTCATAGAACCAGCGGTCGTCATTATTAAGAAGCTCGGGCTCCCAATTTGCCCAGGTTGTAGGAACACCGTCAACATCGCAAAGATGGAAATTATTTTCAATAATATGGTCGGTGATTTTCTTAACAACCTCTGCAATTTTCTTTTTCTCCTTTTTATCTGCAACAAGGTCGTAATAAATGCCGTATGCAAAATAGTGGCCGGTCATTTCATCGCTGGAGGTTTCGCCAAGCCATTCGCAATCGGGGTTATCTTCGCAAACGTGCCATTCCTCGCGGTTACCCTTACCGAAATATTCATCGTCAGAATATCTTGTAGCTCGTGCGGTAAAACCGGGTTTTCCTGTAATTTCCGTTAATTTAATCATGGCTTCAACGGCTCTTTTAGCGGTAGCTTTTGCTTTTTCATCGCCTGTTACCGCATAGCGGAAGCATTGGCTTGCGCAATAAAGACCTGTAAAAAGACCATCGTTATCTGAATTAGGAAGCCAGCCTGAATCCAAGTCGCCGTATTTGCGAAGGATTCTGTCAACCTGATAGCCTTCGTTTCTTGTAAAGTATTTAACGGCTAATTCATCAAAATGGTTTGCTTTCTCTTCCAAGGTCATATATTTTGATGTAATAATGCTTATTCCTCGGGGAGTAACTGCGGCAATTGTGCCGTTATCGGAAACAGCAAGGCTTGTAACAGTTGGGTGCATGAGCCATGCGCCATAAGAAAAGTAAGAAATTTTGCCTTCGATAAGAGTTATAAGGCCTGTGTTTGTAGCAAAATATTTTTTGCCGTCTTTAGCAAATACCATATCGTTAAAAGAGCCATCGGGAACAGAATAGAAATCATTTCCGTTGAACCAATAGTTTTTACCGTCATAGATATTAAGACCCTCATCTGAGCCTACCCATAAATGACCAAGGGCATCAATTTGAATACAATTGATTTTTTTGCTCATAACTCCTGTAACATCGGGAAGAAGCTCTGCCCAGTGGCGGCGCTTGCCTTTCATGGATAAAAGACCTTCAACAGTTGAACCAACATAAACTGTTTCATCGTATTTTGTTTTATTATCAAGCGCTGCAAGGCAAACTGTTTCAGCAGGTAAATCTACAATTTGATTGAATTCACCATCGCTATAAAGGTAAAGATAATTTTCTGTAATTAACCATAAGGAATTATCAATGCCAACTGAAATATCTACAACTGCAGAATCGAAATCTGCAATTTTCTTTGCCTTGTTGTTTTTTATTTCTGCAAGGGAGTTACCGATTGATGCATAAATTTTACCGTTTTTTGAAAACAATTTGGATGCTTTGAAAGAGAGCTTCTTTATGTTTTCCTTGCTGTATTCAAAAACATTTTCTTTGGTTGCAATATAAAGAGCTTCACCGTTAAAAGCTACAGAGGTAACCGAAGCACCGTCAATACCCTTGTCAGCGGTAAGAAAAACTTTATCATATTGCTTGAATTCGCCGAAATTAAGTGTGTATTTTTTCATATAATTTCTCCTAAGACAAAAATTTTTCATTATAAAGAGTTTAACATAGTTTTCATCCTTTGTCGATAGCAAATAAGCAAAGAATTGGCGATAAAATTAAATATAAATAGTTTTCAATATTTAACGAGAAAACTTGATATTATTTTCTTTGAATGTTAAAATAAACTTCAAAGGAGAGGATTTTATGCGTTCTGTGAAAAGCTTTTTAAGTATATTATTTTCAGCGCTGTTTATTGCCACGGCTATGCCCTTTGCCGAAGCTGAATTTCAAGCTGTAAATAATGTAACATATTATATCGATGCAAAAGGCGGAGATAATTCAAATTCGGGAACAAGCGAAGGTAAGGCCTGGAAAGACCTTGGAGGTTTTACCGGTGAGCAGGCGCTGACTGCAGGGGTAAGCGTTTTGTTCAAATGCGGAGGAACTTATGATTTCAATGTGGAATTAAAGGATATTACGGGTACGAAAGAAAATCCATTTGTAATTTCTTCTTATGGTGAGGGCGAAAGACCTATACTGACTACGCAGAAAAAAGATGAAATTCTTACTCTTATAGACTGTTCATATATTACTATATCAAATCTCCAGATGGTTGCTCCAAATGGCGGAGGCATCTGGATAGACACGCTTAACAGAGCCTCAGAGGGTATTACCATAGATAACGTTTATTTCCACGGTATGCCCAATGGCAAGGTTACTGCAAGGGATGATATGGCAAACGGAGCAGCACCCGCAAGGGCGGCGGTTATGGTGAAAGGCTTGCCTGCTCGTTCCAGATATGCGGTTAACGATTTAACTATTAAAAATTGCGAGGTTTATGACTGCGCAAATGGTTTTATGATTTGGGGCTCATGGAACGATGAACAGAATCCATGGTGCGAGGAGAAGGATGCCGACCCTATTTACAATAAAGGTCTTCTTATAGAAGGCTGTTATTTCCACGAAATGGATGCGGAAGCAATTATAGTCGGCATTTGCGACGGGGCCCTTGTAACAGATTGCAAAGCTATCAACACTTGCTTAGGTGAGGGTGTTGATGAAAATGGAGAAATTCTGTATTTTACAGCGGCAATGTGGTTCTGGGGAAGCGAAAACAGCACTATTCAATATTGCGAAATTGCCGGTCAGAAAAACTTTGGCGATGGTATGGCAGTTGATTTTGATTCGGGAACCAATAACTGCACTTATCAGTATATTTATTCTCATGATAATATGAGGTTTATGTGCAACAATGCAAAAGAAAGCCCTCAGAAAAATAACACAGTCAGGTATTGCCTTTCTGTTAATGATAACGGGGGAAGAAGCGCCATAGCCTCCGGCAACGGCGAGGATGGCTTCAATTTTTATAATAATACGATAATAAATTGTGCCGATTTTCATGTTCGTTATCTGACAAACAGTTTTTTTGCAAATAACATTATCATTCCTGAGGATGGCTGTATTTTATATTTTAATAAAAAGGAAGAAAAGGTTGCCCAAAATACATTTACAAATAACTGCTATGCATATACTATGAAGCGAAGCTTTGATTCCGATGCGTTAAATATGCTTCCTAATTTTATTGGCGGTAGCGATCCTTTAACCGCTTATCAGCTTGCAGAAGGCTCAGCCCTTATCGGAGCAGGAATGGAGATTGACCACGATTTGGAAACCGATTTTTTTGGTAACAAAATAACAGGCGCGAATATTGGTTGCTACGGTGGCTCAGGCGAAAAAGCAACGGAAGAAACAATCGAAAGAGAAAATGAAACCTTTTTCCAAAAAGCAAAAAGATTAGCAAAAACAGCTTTCGAAACCCTGAAAAAAGAGATAGTAAAAATAATTGAAGACATAGATGAATGATAAAAACTCCCGCAACGAAAATTTGCGGGAGTTTTTATTTATACTATAACCTATATCTCTCACGTTTAACCCGTAATCATCTTTATAAGTGATATTATAAAGGTTATAAAAGCGTTTATTTTTTCAAACAAATTAAAAACCGGGGATGAAGAGTTTTCTTCACTTTCTGCATCGAAACGGATGTTATCCATACTGATATTGGCGCCACTATCGGAGGAAAAAGCAAACTTAATATCCTTTACCTCATTAAGAACATTGTTAGAAAAGGTTTGGTTGGTCATATCATTGCTCATAACAAGAGTGTTGAGGCTTATGTTAATCGTGTGCCATTTTCCGTCAGCCGGGATGGTAACCTCTTCAAAATCAGCGGGTGTATAGTAAGAGAGTGTGTTCGTGTAAAGCTCAACGCGGTTAAAGGTTACATCCTCTGATCCATTGTTTCGAACATAAAAGCTTATAGCGCCATAATCGGTATAGTTATCATCGGCTTCGTCAAAGTTTACTGTTGAAGCGGCGTTCTTGTATGTGAGCTTCGGTTTAACGGCAAAGGACTCTGAAGAAGAAATAATATTAAGTCCGTTTTCACCGCTGAAAGCATCGACGCTCTCAATATTTACTTCTGCATTCTCGCCATACCATGATTTGTAGTAGTTGCCGTATGTATCGGAATAATTGTGCCACAGCAAGGTATCATCGCAATCAGCCCAGGGCTTATCTACCCAATAATGTGCATTTTCGGGAACACCCCATTTAAACGGGCTTGCAGGAATAGTCTGGTTGTTGCTTTGTGTTGCGAAAAGATTTGAACGGTAATTTCCGACACAGTATGCATATGTAACAGATGTGGGAGTGGTAATGCTGTCGGAATAAACTCTTACGGTATCCTCATTTATTATTTCTGCATTTGCTTGCACAAATATTCCTCTGTTGTCACATATCGCAAAGCCATAAAGTGTATTGCCGTTTACCGTGAGACCGTCGCCAACATCGGAAAAAGTTACGAAAACGCTTGAATCGGCGATTTCAATATGTGTTGGGTAGGGTGCGGAGTAATTGGTATAATTGCCGTAAACGAGACCGCCGGCAGCATGAGCCATTCTTTTACCGATTTCTTCTTTGCATTCAGGATGAATAGCACCAACTTCAGTTGTAAAGGTTGAAGGAACGTCATAGTTTGTAACAACTGCTCTTGAATCGGGAGCTTCATTACGGAACTCGGAATATTCAATATTCCAATCAACAAGGTCAAAACCGTCGTCGGAGTACATAAAGGGAGCCAATTGTGTATAAATGAGAGGTAGAAGACCGTCGTTATAGTTGAAGTGGTCTGTGTAGAAGCTTTGTAAAAGTTCAAGCTGAGCGGTGTATTCCTCAGGAGAATAGCCAAGCATAAGGTCTGATTCACCCTGATACCAAATCATACCTGAGAGCCTGAAATTTTTGAGAGCATTTGTTCTTAAATTAAAATTTGCAGTCATATCGTGATATATACTCTGCTCAGCTTCGTTCCAATCACCGATATCGATATATCTGCCATGGGTTGAAAGGATATTTTTCACATCAGCGCAATTATCAATTGCATCTCTTGAGATCCACGATGCAATTGTAGATCCACCTAAAGAGGAATTAAGTATACCAACAGGCATATTTAATTTTTCAAGCATGCTTTCGGCAAAAAAATATGCAACAGCACTCATACCATAAATGCCGTCATCCTCACCGGTAATCCAATGTGCATCCTTAATATCGTTTTGGGCATCAAGGGGAACAAGCTCTGCTGAGCCGTTGTATTCAGGATAGGCAGGTTCAATAAGAACGCGAAGCCATTTTGACAGCTTTTCACCCCGCGCCATCATCTCTTTTCCGGATTTTTCTTGTGCAAGGGGATACATCATATTACTTTGTCCGCTTGCAAGCCACAACTCTCCGAAAACAATGTTTTCGAGCTTTGCAAATTCTTGCGAATCAGCAGTTAAAACAATTGAGTATTCCTCAAAGCCTCCCGCAGGGGCAACAAACGAAACGGAAAAAACACCGTCGGAATTTACAACAGTGCTACCTTTTCGAACAGGTTCATTACTTAAATTAAAAAGGGTTGCAGTTATTGCTGTACCGGGTTCACCTGTGCCGGCAAAAACAACCGCATCGTTTTGTTTGAAAAGCATACCATCACCATAAACCGAATACAATGATGCCTGTACCTCTCCGGCAAAGGCCATGGTTATACTACAAGAGAGAATTGCCAGAAACAAGAAAACAGATATTATTTTTTTAACCATATAATCACCACTTAAAAAATTATGCTATGAAAAAATCATAGCACGGTTTTTTGTGTTAGTCAATAAATAAAGATCGTGTTTGCGCATTTTAAAAATTTGCTATATATCTATTATAATGAGGTTGTGTAATTATCATAAAATATTCAAATATATTTGCCACCCGCAACTTCGTTAAACAGTATTTCATAGCGCAACGTTTCATTTATGCATTGCGGTTTAGTATTTTTAAATATGTTTTGCAAAATTCACTTCTTCACTATTCACTATTACCTCTTACCTGCACCAAAAATCAACAGGTTTAGTGAAGAGTGAATAGTTAATAGTGAAAAAGTAAAAATCGACATCCTTCTTTCGAAGAATGTCGATTTTTGGTGCGAGAGACGGGACCTGAAGGGCTGGAAAACGCAGAAACCCTATAAAATCAAGGTTTTATTTTGAGGAACAAAGTCCTGCCAAAAAGCAAATTAAATATTCTCACAACCCCTCAAAATCCCAAAACTAATTCCCTAAAAATGCCCGAATTTCAAACGAAATTTTGCACTTTTTTCTTGTGTTTTATGGGCTTTTCTATGTGAGAGATGGGATTGATGGAGGAGAGGGAATATGGGCAGAAAAAGACCCCACTCACGAGGAGTGGGGGAGGACTAGTGTTATTTTGAGACCTCGCAAAAATATTTTAAAGCTCTTTTTCCAAAGGATGAAACAACATTTTGCATTTCTTTTGTTCTAAACTCGCAAGGTATATATTTTAGGTTTTTCCAATCGTCTTTTACAGAATTAAAAGCATGTTTGGGGTAGTCGGGGTTTTTACTGTCAACAAATCTAATTACAGAACTATCTATTGATAATGCCGTTTCTATAATATCATTATCAATTACTGAATTAGGTATATATTTTAAAACACTTGGATTTTGTTTTATTGCCGAAACATAGAATTCTCTATCTAAGTATGATTCTGGTACTTTTTTTATGTTGACAGGAAGAGCTCCGACTAAGTTAATATATACCTCCTTAGTTAAGAATTCAGCGGGAATTTTTGAAAAAAGCTTACCATTGAGTTTAGAAATTTGATTATAAAAATCTTGAGTTCTATATTTTGAAGGAATATAATCCAAAGAATCAATATCACAATCGACAGTAAATGTCAGGTTTTCAAATGAAATAGAATCTAAAGGTAAAAATTCAAATAATATTTTTGTGAGATTTTCTCCAGTTAATTCAATGATTAGTTGTCTTACAAATTTTTCTGAATAACTAGTTAAGGGAATTAAATTTAAAAACTCACGCACATATTTTTGAGAGTTATCCATAAAAGAATGAGAACTTCCATCAAAGTGATAAATAATTGCTTGCAAACAAAGTTCGTCGTTTCGCATCTCTATTGGGACGTAAAACAAACTTTTATAATCGTATTTAACAGCATTAAAATATTGTTCATGTGTTGTTGCTTTATTTTCCTTTACAGCTAAATAGTCGTTTAGCGTTTTTTCTTTTTGTTTTTGTTTTTCATATGCTGAAAGTAGAATGGGAATAAGAAACTCAATACCTTTGTTTGAGATTTGGTATTTTTTTTCGTCATACCCTTCGTCATATATTGTTTCTATTGTGTTTCCGCCTACCATAACATTTAAAGAGAATTTTCGTCCTATTGTTGCTATACAATCTCTTTCAATTGCGTCAATAAAATATTCAGCGTCGTATGATTCTGAACAATTTAGAATATATATTTTTTTGACATCATTGGGACCATAAGTTCTATCAAAACCCGAATTTGGTTTTGTCCAATGGTCTATAATTCGTTTCTTTAAAGATTTTGTTGCTTTACCAACATAATACCC
>JAZUOA010000099.1:0-4702 GCA_045604445.1 Acutalibacteraceae bacterium | reverse complement strand
AGTTATCAAAAGTTATTGCAGAGGATATGGCTAAATGCTTTTTTGAACACTATAGCGAATATAGTTTTGATTATTGCACTTTTGTTCCTTCACATATAAGTAGTTTAAAAGAACGCGGTTATAATCACGCTGAGCTTATAGCGAATGATTTAAGCGGAATTATTGATGTTGAATGTGTGAATTTGTTAGAAAAGCTTTATAAAACTAAACCACAGCATTTATTAACGGAAATAGAGCGAACCGGTAATCTTACCGGTGTTTTTGCCGTTAAATCTGATGTTGACATTCATAATAAAAGAATTCTTTTGTGCGATGATATAAAAACAACAGGCTCAACTTTAAATGAATGCGCTAAAACGCTGTTGATAGGGGGCGCGGCTGAGGTTCTTTGTATAACCGGTGCAATAGCAAGCACAAAGATGAGCAATGAAGAAAAAAACTCTTTACTTTAACTAAATGTGTGTTAAAATAGATATATAATTCTTTTTCGGAGGCCTTCTTATGAGCGATATAAAATTAGGTGTTCAGCTTTTTACTTTGCGAGATCAATGCAAAGATGCCAAGGGTTTTGAAGAAACCTTAAAATTTCTTGAAAGCATAGGCTGCGATGTTATCCAGATTTCTGCTATAGGCGATATTGCTCCCAACCTTGTGGGTGAGCTTGTTGATAAATACAAGATGGATGTTTGCGTTACTCACAAGCCTTATGATAGAATGAAAAATGACCTTGATGCTCTTATTTATGAACATGATTTAGTTCATTGTGATAATATTGGTATCGGCGCTATGCCCGGAAATATTCATGAATCCTACGAGGGCGTTACCGGCTTTATTGCAAAATGCAACGAGATATCAGCTAAAATGAAAGCGAAGGGAAAACAGCTTTGTTATCATAATCATGCCTTTGAATTTGAAGTTTATGACGGAGAAAGAACATTTGAAAGGCTTATAACAGAGGCTCCTGATTTGCATTTTATTCCGGATACATATTGGATGCAGGTAGGTGGTGTTAACCCTGCTGAATTTCTTAAAAAACTTGAGGGCAGAGTTGAGGTTTGCCATTTTAAAGATATGAGAGTTGTTAATAATACCCAACGCTTTGCAGAATGCGGAACAGGCAATATTGATTTAGGCGCTTGCTACCGTGCTTGTAAGGATATTGGAGTTCAATATATTGTAATTGAACAGGATCTTTGCTATGATTTGCATCCGTATGAAAGCGTTAAAATCGGGTTTGAGGGTCTTAAAAGAATCGCTCAAGAGAATAGATAAAGGAGATTATAATTATGTCAATCCTTAAAAAAATAGCTTTTACATTGATTTTTATTGATGCTGCGTTAGTTGCACCCGCAATATTGCTTTTACTTTTTGTTGATTCCTCTACAAGCTTTTCTGTTTATGTTGTTGTTTATGGTGTAATTATTTTCGGTATATTGGGTTACATTATTGCAAGCATTAGAAGCATGGAAATTAAATTTAAAGATACAATGGAAGAAATCAAAAAACAAAATGCCGCTATAGCCTATAAAATTACACAGGTGCCTGTATCAGTTGATTTAGCGCCTGTAACAGTTGATGCTGAACCTGTTAAAGCTGAATCAGTAAAAGAAGATACCTCAAAAATTCCCCTTAACCCTGCAGAGCCACTCTTTTCAACTAATATAACTAAAGAAGAGAAGCCTCAACCTAAAATCAAAATTGTTGACGATAATTTTGATGATTTTAAATAAAAAATTACTGAGATGCCATTCGGCATCTCAGTTTTTTAATTTATAACAAGGGTTAAATTGCTCATAGGATAAGAGCAACAAGGGTGAATAATTCCGTATTTTGAATCTGCCAATCTTCTGGAATCGATACCTCGCGGAATAAAAACATTACCGCTTATAAGCCTTGAACGACAAAGACCGCATTCACCTGAACGGCAAGCGGATTTTAATACAACGCCCTCTCTTTCTAAAGCAACAAGAACGGTTTCTTCTGAAGAACATGGAACTGTTGCAATAACCTTACCTCCGCTTTTTACCTTGCAGATAAATGTTTTACCAATTGCATCTTTTGGGAAATCGGGGAGTGTGGAAGGGTTTGAGATTTGACCGCTTAATCCAAAACGAATATATTTCTTTTCTAATTTTAAAGCAGCTATTTGTGGTGTGGCTCTATTATAAAGTTGTGTGGAACCATTAACAAAAATGCTGTATTTTGCAGATGGTGCATATTTTTCTATGAGGTTTGTTGTAACAAAGCCTCGCTCGCATTGAGGGAGCCTTTCATCACTGAAAACATAAACAACTCTGAATTTATCGGTTAATTCCGCTAATTCATTCAATCGTTCAGTCATAATAGTTTCTTTTTGCTTTCTCGCAGTATAAAGCAGAGTTAAATCTGCATCAATGGTACCGTCTGCAATAGCTTCTGCAATAGAAAGAAAAGATGTAATCCCTTCGCTATCAGTTATACCAATTATATTTCGGGAGTCTCGTAGCTTTTGATAAGTAAAGTTACCTTGGGGTGCAGATGCGATAACATCTGTGCCCTTAACCCAGTTATTGAAAATGTAAGTTGAAGCAAAGCCGTGGGGGATTTTTTTTACAATGATTAAATATTCATCCTGTAAAGACCTTTTAGGTGAACAACAAAGAGTGAAGGGTCTTGTTACAATTGCTTGACCTATTTTCAGCGTAATGCTTATATATTGACCGGGTTTAAAATACGCGAGTTTTGCCGAACCTAAAGCAGTGTTAGGTTCTAACACATAGGCTCTTGTTTCTTTATCAATTTCTGCTATTTGCTTAATTTTTAAAAACTGTTCCGAAGGATGAAGGAAATTAGCAGTTGAATTAACTGCATAAGTAGCGTTTATCGGTGCTTCAGAGCTCTCTTCTATAATACCTCTTCTATATGAAGAAAGCTGAATAAATCTTTTTAAATCCTTAAAGGAGGAATCAACCTTTATTTTCTTTTTCATTGATTTTCCTCCGTGTTCTCAGCATCAATATCGTTTAGTGTTGCAAAGGCAGCGTTTCTGCCTGATGCTATTGCGCTGCTCATACCTGAAAGTTGAACGCCCCAACCACCGCAAAAACGCAAACCTTTTGTGTCGCAATCGGTTGCTTCGGTCATAATTCTGGGAATGATACTATCCCAATCATCGCCATAGTAGCCATAAATTGTGCCTTGCGGATTATTGGTATAACGTGCAAAAGTAACAGGCGTAGCAACCTCCAGCTCTTCAATCGAGTTATGAATAGTTATGCCTGTTGCATTTTCAAAATTAGCAATCAAACGAGCAGCAAGCATATCTTTTTCATCGAAATAGTTGTCAGGTTCAATATTTGCCCAACAGTTATCAGTATAGAGAGTTGTTATGCAAAGAATAGTTGTACCTGTAGGAGAGCAGGTAGGGTTGGCTATATTTAAACAAACAGCCGCTTGAGCGTTGTTTGTATTTATCGATTTCATAAGCGCAAACTGTTTTTTTGTATCCGCGGTATCTGTAATAAAAACAGAGTAATCTTTTATTCCCAATTCTTCAGGCGAGCGATTAAGGCCAAGGTATAAACAGGCACCCCTTGCACCGAAGGTTCTCGCATTTGTTCTTTTCACGGCACTTAAAGGTATATCAGATTTTTTTATCATTTTTCCAAAAACGGTGTTGGGAGATAAGGTGCAAATTATATGTTTGCAATTAATTTTTTCACCGTTTCTTAAAATAACGCCTGAGGCTTGTCCATCCTTGAAAAGAATTTTTTTAACCTGGCTGTTATATCTGATATGACCACCGTAATCTTCAAAAGCGCCCGCCAACGCCATGCTCATTGCATGGCTTCTTTCATTTGGAACAACCGCACCATACTTTAAGTATGAATTTAACATTGAGATATAATGAGTGAAACTGAGCTTTGAGCAGTCAACTCCTAAGTACATCCAATAAGCGCTTAAAATATCCTGAGCTTTCATAGGAACTCCTATAGCATCAAGAACATTATTAACAGAATAAGGTGCGGTTCTGATGAAGTTGCCGTGTTCTTTTAAAATTGAATGTAAAGAACCTAATCCGATTTTTATATCGTTTTCAGCAAAATAGCTTGAAGAAGCTTCAATTTCATCAGCGAGCTTGAAAAGCTTTTCCATTGAGGGCTTGCTGCCCGGAACGTATTCTTCCATTTTGTTGATGAATGCTTCAACTCCAAAAGGCATTGTAACATCAATAGGTGAGCCATCTTTTGATTTTGTTATAAGGCGAAATGCCTGGGGGATATCCGTCCATTTAATTTTATTGCTTATTCCCATATAATCAAAAAGTTGGCGTGTTTCACCTAACCCTGCATTTTTTGAAAAACCGCAGAGCTGGTGTAAGGAAACATCAAATTCAAATCTTCCACGAACAAAGCTTGATGCAAAGCCACCGGGGGAGTTATGCTTTTCAAGTAAAAGGGTTTTTTTGCCCTCTTTTGCGGCGCAAACAGCGGCGGATAAACCGCCGCAGCCCGCGCCAATAACTATAATATCATAGTTGGTTGTTTCTGGCATTTTTAGTTAATCTCCGAAAGTTTTACTGGACGACCTTCATTAGCTGATTTTTCGGCAGCAAGAGCAATCTTAACTGACTGAAGACCTGCGTGGATACCAACAGGTGTTTCCTTGTTGTTTATACAGCAGTCAACAAACTGTCTTACCTCTTCTGAGAAAGAACCCATAT
>JAZUOA010000098.1:0-2596 GCA_045604445.1 Acutalibacteraceae bacterium | reverse complement strand
AATAACACAAGGAGGTAGGCTAATGGCTTGGAGCTTTTCATCCGGAAAACCCGTATATATTCAAATTGCTGAACGAATTATAAACTCGGTAATTTCGGGCGAGTATAAAGCGGGTGAACAAATCCCCTCGGTGCGACAGTTAGCATTAGAAGCGGCGGTAAATCCCAATACTGTGCAGCACGCCTTTTCGGAACTTGAAAACGACGGTGTAATTATTTCAAAAGGCACAGTTGGTCGGTATGTAACCGAAGATACCGTAATTATTGAAAATTGCCGTCAAAAACTTGCTGAACAAACAGTAGATGAATTTATTGAAAAAATCAGCAAGCTTTCTATTAGCAAAAATGAAATTATTACAATGATAGGAGAAAAAATGGAATGAATATTCTTGAATGTAAAAACCTTGTTAAATCCTACAAAAAGAATCATCCCGTGCTTGAAAACCTAAATTTAACCATCCCCTCGGGTAAAATTGTGGGACTTTTAGGCCCTAACGGCTGCGGCAAATCAACACTTATCAAGCTCGTTTCGGGACTTTTACAAGCCGATTCAGGCGAAATTTTGGTAGATGGCAAGTCTCTTAGCGAAAAGACCAACGCCATTATCTCTTACCTGCCCGAACGCACATATTTCAACTCTTGGATGCGCGTTTCAGAGCTTATCAATTATTTTGAAGAATTTTATGATGACTTTGACCCTATCCGCGCCCTTGCACTTATGAAGGATTTGGGAATAAATCCAAATTCTAAGCTCAAATCACTCTCAAAGGGTACTAAGGAAAAGGTTCAGCTAATACTTGTTATGTCGAGACAGGCAAAGCTTTACCTTCTTGACGAGCCTATTGCTGGTGTTGACCCTGCCGCTCGCGAGTATATTTTAAGCACCATTGTAAGCAACTACAATCCCGATGCTTCAATTATTATTACCACCCACCTTATTACCGATGTTGAGCAAGTGCTTGATGACTTCATATTCTTAGGCTTTGGCGGCACAATTTTAAAATCAGGTAATGCTGAAGAAACAAGAAATGAAACCGGAAAATCACTTGACGAGCTTTTTAAGGAGGTATTTAGATGTTAAAAAAATTACTTAGATACGATTTCAAATCAGTCTTTAAATATTGGTGGATTGCCGCTCTAACCAGCACTGCTCTTTCAGTTCTGGGTGGCTTTTGCTTAGAAATTATAAAAGATGCCTCTTCTGAGACGGTGGCAATTCAGCCCCCTACCGTGCTCATTGTAACAGCGTTTCTTGCTTTTATGCTCGCAATACTGGCACTTTGCGCATTTAGTATTTTAACCGTAATTATGATTTACGTAAGGTTTTATCAAAACTTCTTTACTGATGCGGGCTACCTCACCTTTACCCTGCCCGTAAAACGCACTCTACACCTCAATTCAAAGCTTATAATGGGATTTATTACCCAGTTTGCAACGGGTTTTGTGATTGTTATAAACGCCTGTACAATGTTAGCCATTGGCTTTGCTGAAGAATTATTTACAAAAAAGGTTTGGGACAAAATTGTAAATTTTGTTGAAATGTTCTTTCAAGAGCTTGAATGGGAATTTGTAGTTTTCATTATTGAAATTATATTTATACTTGCTTTTGTTTCACTATTTAACATTCTTTTCACCTACGCTTGTATAACCTTCGCTTCTATGATTACTAAAAAGGCAAAGGTAATAACCGCTGTTGGTATTTATTACGGTGCAAGCGGCATTATTTCATTTGTTATTCAGATGCTTTTCTTGTTCAGTTCAACAACAGTTGAAGAATTTATGAGCAAGCAACCCGACAATACGGCAAGCATTATTGTACTTTTAATGGCACTTGTTATACTATTGTTTATTGTAACAGTTTGCGCTTTGCTTTACACCTTTGAGCATTGGATGCTTGACCGCAAGCTTAATTTGGCATAAGGAGGAAAGAAAAATGAAAAAAATATTATCAATTTTTATTGCAGTTTTAGTTTTACTTTCTTGCTTTAGCTTTAGTGTTTTTGCCATAGAAGAAATTGACCCTGATGAAGAACCCGCTTTAAACCCCAGTGCTGTTATAACCTTCTCCGACGATTATAAAAAGCTTTACGTTGATGATACTCCCTACTCTCGCTTTAATCCAAATAGTATCAATATTACAACCTACAAGGATATTGAGAACAAGATAAACTTTAACGATTCCCAATCCGATGTTGATGATGCATATATTATGGCAAGTGATAATGGAGAGATGCTTGAAGTAAATCTTTTCTTGAAAGATGGCTCAAATACTTGGGCTACATATCTTAGGGATGATTATGTAAAAGAATATAATAAGCTTAATTCAACAACACCTGAAAAGCTTTATATAATTATCCGACTTGACGATGCATTCAGCTTCAGAGAAGCGGAAGATATCGTAGTCGAAGCCAAAACTACTCTTCTTAAAAGTGAAAAGACTGAGATACCCTTCAGCTTAGTTAATATGAGCGACAGCTTTTATGTTGCCGCTAAATCCGAAAAATTTGACCTATTGGTTGATAAGGGTTGCTTTTTTGACTACGGCGATGAATTCTACTACGTTGACTATGCCGACTTTGGCATAGATGTAGATGATT
>JAZUOA010000097.1:0-2778 GCA_045604445.1 Acutalibacteraceae bacterium | reverse complement strand
CTTCAGCAATACCTACATCAAAAAATCTATCAGGATAGGTTTCAGAAAAAGCCCTAAGGCCCGTCCCCAACGACATTGCCGCGGTAACAGCGCAAATCCTTTTATCCTTTGCTCCCTGATTAAATAAAAATTCACCAAACTTTTCAGAAAAGCTATCGGCAGAAGATTTAATTTCACCGGTTTCATAATTAAACGGACCAACGCCATGAAAATCGGTCGGACGATTCTCAGCAGGAACATATCCTTTACCTTTTACCGTGTTAATGTGGATAATTACCGGCGAATTAACAAGCTTTGCCGCTTCAAGAGTTTCACACATCAAATCAATATTGTGGCCATCAACCGGGCCCATATAACGAACGCCAAAATCTTCAAAGAAATTGCTTTGATAAAGCATATTCTTGAGATCTGTTTTAATTTTAAAAAGTTTATTCGCAAGCGGTTTTCCGAAAATAGGGAGTTTTGAAATTACTTTTTCTGTAACTGCCTTTAACTTAAAATAACCGGAACGCGAGCGCATAACAGCAAGCCTTTTTGCAAGGTGACCAACATTTTTTGAAATGGACATTCCATTATCATTCAAAATAATAATAAGCCGGGTATCCTTCATTCTTCCTGCATTATTTATCGCCTCATAAATAATACCGCCAGTTAAAGCACCATCACCCAAAACAGCTATAGCATAATTCTTTTTTCCATTTATTTTATTTGCATTTGCTATGCCCAAAGCAGTAGAAACAGAAACACTACTATGGCCGCTGAAAACAATATCATGCTCGCTTTCATCAGGGCGAGAGAAACCCGACAAACCGCCTTCCTTGCGAAGTGTTTTAAAGTCATTATATCTGCCCGTAAGCAGTTTATGCGTATAAACCTGATGACCAACATCCCAAATTATTTTATCATCCGGAGAGTTAAAAACACGGTGAAGAGCAATAGTAAGCTCAACAACACCAAGATTAGATGCAAGATGACCACCGTTTGCGGAAACCGTTGAAACAATAACATCCCTGACCTCCTCCGCAAGCAAAGGAAGCTGACTAACGCCGAGATTTTTTACATCTGACGGGGATTGTATTTTTTCAAGCAAATTATGTTCCATATTTTCAATTCTCTCTATCAGCAAGATATTTTGCAAATTCTACCAATGCTTCATTGTTATTAAAAGCATCGAGAGCTTTTATAGCTTCAGCCGTAAGTTCATTAACAAGACTTTGACATTTCTCAATTCCCAAAAGAGTTACATAGGTAGATTTATTGTTGTTTTCGTCACTACCGGTAAGTTTGCCCAATTTCTCCAAAGAACTGGTTACATCTAAAATGTCATCCTTAATTTGAAAAGCCAAGCCAATTTTATATGCAAATTCAGAAGCTGCTTCAAATTGTTCTTCATTTGCTTCTGCTACAATACATCCTAAAACACATGCAGCATCAATAAGTGCACCTGTTTTTAGGCTATCAGTTAATTTCAATCGTTCAAAATCGGCATTGGGATTATCCTCATTTTGCATATCAAGAATCTGACCGCCTATCATACCCCTGCAACCCGCTCTCAAAGAAAGCTCCTTAATCGCTTTAATTGCAACATCTGCACTATATAAACCTGCGGTCTGCCAAACGGATATCCTTTCAAAAGCAGCAGTAAGAAGGCCATCGCCTGCTAAAACCGCTGTTGCTTCGCCATATGCCTTGTGATTTGATAATTTACCTCTACGGTAATCATCATCGTCCATGCACGGTAAATCATCGTGAATAAGCGAATAAGTATGAATAAACTCTACAGCTTCTGCCATAGGAATTGCTTGTAAAACATTACCGCCACAAGCATCACAAAACAAAAGAGTTAATAAAGGTCTCACACGTTTTCCGCCATTTTCAACGCTATACCTCATTGATTCAAAAATCAAGGACAATTCAGATGGAGAACACTCAAAATATTTAAACAACTTTTCATTTAAAAGATTGGAAAATTCATTTATTTTACTGTGCATTAACGTCACCTGTAAGTTTAATAATTTTTTGCTCTGCTTCACTTAAATACTTATTACAGAAATCTAAAAGTTGAGTACCCTCAGAAA
Source organism: Acutalibacteraceae bacterium (assembly GCA_045604445.1). Taxonomy (GTDB): domain Bacteria; phylum Bacillota; class Clostridia; order Oscillospirales; family Acutalibacteraceae; genus DTU089. The sequence continues at coordinate 700 of JAZUOA010000097.1, read as the reverse complement.
ATAGTTTTAAACTCTCTTCCAAAGACAGACCACCGTCTTCTAATATTTCCACTATTTCTTCGAGCCTTTTAACATACTTCTCATAATTTTGTTCCATATTTTCTTACCTCATTCATGTCAGTTACAGTAGCTTCAATCGAGCCATTTAACAATTCAAGCGTTATACTTTCGCCAATTTCAACGTCCCCGGGCTCAGTAATAATTCTGTTATTACTGTCGACTGCAAAGGAATACCCTCTTGAAAGAACTTTTAAGGGGCTCATTGCGTCCATTTTGCCGGAAATAGCAGAAATGGTTGCTTTTTTATTTGTAACAATAGTTTCAGCAGCATTTGAAAGCTTTTCACTAAGATAGACAAGCTCACGACGATTATCGTTAATTTTTATAAGAGGATCTTTTAAAGCACCGCTTTTTTCGATTGAATTTAAGATATTTTTTTGTATATCAATTTTATTTTTTATAACGGTAAAAATATGTTGCTTGCAAGAAATTAACCAAGCCTTCAATTCACCGGCATCCGGAACAGCACACTCTGCTGCGGCAGACGGAGTAGGAGCTCTTAAATCCGCAACAAAATCGCATATTGTAAAATCTGTTTCATGACCTACTGCTGAAATAACAGGAATTTTTGAAGCATAAACTGCTCTTGCAACAATCTCTTCATTAAATGCCCATAAATCTTCAACAGAACCGCCACCTC
>JAZUOA010000096.1:0-5349 GCA_045604445.1 Acutalibacteraceae bacterium | reverse complement strand
TGGCTAGAGTACTCGGTTCATACCCGATTGGTCGTAGGTTCGAATCCCACTGCCGCTACCAAATCAACACACTTACCTACTAAGGTGATTATATAGAAGGGCAAACGCTCTTCACCACACGGCCCGGTGGTCAAGCGGTTAAGACACCGCCCTTTCACGGCGGTAACACGAGTTCGATTCTCGTCCGGGTCACCAACGAAAAAGTCGCAACAAAAGTTGTGACTTTTTCATTTTCTCAAAAAATCATATTGATTTTTTTTAAGTTATATAATATAATACCAAAGTAATATTTGCCGGTGTGATGGAATTGGCAGACGTGCTGGACTCAAAATCCAGTGGTAGCGATACCGTACCGGTTCGACCCCGGTCACCGGCACCAGAAGGAACACCCTTTGTCTACAGACAAAGGGTGTTCCTTTTTTATGTTTGCCTATGTTCCATTAATGATAATGCTAACGATGATAAAAGAGGAGAAATCATTTCAGATTCTGTGATTTCTCCTCTTCTTTTATGTATTATATTTTTCTGCCTGAATATTAAACATTTCTGCGTATTTACCGCCTAACGCCATAAGCTCTTGGTGAGTTCCGCTTTCAATAATTCTACCTTTTTCCATCATAAAAATTTTGTCGGCATTTTTAGTTGTTGAAAGCCTGTGAGAAATAAATATAACCGTTTTATCGTCTGCCCGAGTCATCATTGCGTGATTAAGCTCATATTCGGAAACCGGGTCAAGATTTGCAGAAGGCTCATCAAGTATAACATAGGGACATTGCTTATAAAAAGCTCTTGCAATGGCAATTTTTTGTTGTTCCCCACCGGAAAGCATTAACCCGTTGTCATCAAATTCACGGAGCAAAATAGTTTCCACCCCATCGGGTAATTCCTTATTAAAGCCTGCCGCTTCAAGTGCCCGAAGCACTTTTTTCTCATCGTATTCCTTTGACAAAGCAACATTTTCCCCCACAGAAGCGGAAAAAATTTGAAAATCCTGAAAAACTGCAGCAAACCGATTTCGGTGTGATTCTACAGTTTCTTCCCTGATATCTCTACCACCAATTTTTATGCTTCCTGCTTTAACATCATAAAGTCGCAACAAAAGATTGGTTAAGGTGGTCTTGCCTGCACCGTTATATCCAACAAGAGCCACTTTTTCATAAGGTTTGATTTCTAAAGAAATTCCATCAAGGGAATTTTTATTATTCCCATCATAAGAGAACGCAATATTTTCAACGGAGATCGTTTCAGGTTCACTGCATTCAGCAATGTGCTCGCCATCCTTAATATCGTTTTCAGCCTTTAAAAACTTACGATATTTATCAATAATTTTCGAGCGTTCCGTAAAGTTTCTTACACAACCCACCGTAAGATATAATATACCCGAGCCGATTTGCACTGCACCATTAAATGTTGCAACAAAATCACCTGCGGACATTTCCTTTAAAACAATAGTTTTATAACCAATATATAGGGTTAAAACAAGCATAAAGCCTATAACATTTATTGATGTTCCTTGTAAAAAGAAAAGGAAATTAGTTTTTCTTGCATATGCTCTTTGAATATCAACAACATCATTTGAAGCCGTATTAAACCGTTTTTTCAAAAGAGGGTATATGCCGCTTGTACGAATTTCCCCTGCATAATCCTGCAAATAGAAAATGCGGGCAAAATAATCTCCGATTCTGTGAGCCTCGGTTATTTTCTCTCTACGCTCTATCATAAGATCTCCCGTGTATTTTCCTACGGGAATGAAAATAACTGTGGATACTACAACAATAAGAAGTGCTATGGGGTCAATTGTAAATACAAGAGCACCAATAAGAATAAAAGAAACAACCTCTTCAATAACACCCTTAATCATGGGAATAAGATATCGAATACTATCCGAAGAGTTCTCAACCGCAAGAATAAAATCCGCATAGTATTCAGGGTTATCATATTTTGAAAGGTCTATAGATGCTGCCTTTTTATAAAGCATAGATTGCAAGCCTATATCAAGTTTTTCTCGCTCTCTATGGGCAAAGAGTTCAAAAAACAAAGCATTAAGAATATCTCCGCCTACAAGCAAAGCAATTATAAGGGCAATACCTAATATAATTCTTTGCGGACTTCCGCCTGTGCTCACTTCATCAATAACAAATTTAAGACCTATTACTGAAACAAGTCTTCCCGGCAAAGTGCAAAGAATATGAAAAAATATTTCACCTATAACAAGAGCAGGGCAAAGTTTAAACATAACTCTCGTCATATAAAAGAGATTTGAAAATACACCTTTTTCTGTTTTTAGCTTTTTCATACTACTGCCACACCCCCTTCTTTTGCTTTATAGCTTGAAGCCTGGAGGGTAAACATCTCAGCATATTTGCCGTTTAATTCCATAAGCTCGCTATGGGAGCCGCTTTCTTTTACTGTTCCGTCACCGAAAACATAGATTTTATCAGAAAGCACAGCACTTGAAAGCCTGTGAGAAATATAAATAACCGTTTTACCTTTTGTTGCTGAAATAAGATTTTCATACATATTATATTCTGCAATCGGGTCAAGTGCAGATGAGGGCTCGTCAAGAATCGCAAGATCAAAATCCTTACAAAACATTCTTGCAGTTGCAATTTTTTGTTGCTCTCCGCCTGAAAGACCTACGCCTGTTTCATCAAACTCTCTTGTGATAATCGTTTTCTCCTTTTCCGGCAAACGATTCACAAATGCATCTGCCCCGCTATTTTTCAGAGAAGCTAAAACCTTTTGCTTTTCATTTCCGCTTTCAATCTCCTTGCAAATAACATTCTCTGCAACCGAAACAGCAAACACCTTATAATCCTGAAAAACAGTTCCAAACCTTTTGCGAAGCGCTTCAATATCATACTCGCGCAAATTTCTGCCGTTATAAAGAATTTCGCCCTCATCAGGGTCATAGAACCTTAGAAGAAGCTTTACAAATGTTGTTTTGCCTGCACCGTTTTCTCCAACGATAGCGGTTGTTTCGCCCTTTTCAAATTTCAGATTAAGATTTTTTAAGGTTGGATTTTTCGCGTTAGGATATGTAAAAGTAACATTCTTAAACTCCAATGTTTCAAGCTCACCAGGCAACATCGTTCCGCTGATAACTTTTGATTCATATTCGAAAAATTCTTTTAAATTTCCAAAATAAAGGGACTCATTTTTCACAACAGAAATTGCCTCGCCCATATCGTTGATAATATCTCGAATATTACTCATTGCAGTCATAATCACAGAAAAGTCCGCAAGGGCAAGATTTCTTTTAAATGCATAGCGATATGTAGCATAAGCATAGGTTGTGGCAACAGGTAACGCCTGACCAAAAAATCCGCTTACAACCTCATAAAAAGCAATTTTCCAACCATATTTTTTGATAATTTCGCGGTTTTTCGCTACAGCATCAGAAAACCTCTTATGAAGAACATTGAATATTCCGGAGGTTCGCATATCCTTAGAATATTCTTTTAAATAAATTATTCTTTTAACATAAGCTTTTGAACGCTTATGAATAGTCATTTCCTTATCCTTTTTTACTGCAATTTTTCCTTTCAACGCTTGCGCTGCAACAACAGGAAGCATAAACAGAAGAATCAGTAATATTTTCGGATCAATGGAAACAACATATGCTACTATAAAAATTCCGGTAAAAGCAGCAACGAAAATACTCGAGAAATAATAAATAAACATATCATAGTGAGAATCCGAGACTATCTCTGTTGCTCGTTTATATTTATCAAAAAAATCAGGATCCTCGAAACAAGCCATATCCACATTAACTGCTTTTTCAAAAATTTTCTCATTCAAGCTTTTGTAAAACTGCTTATATTTTACACTTAATACATAGTTAGAATAACTTTGAATAATTCTAGCAAGAATTCCCGCAACAACAAACATAATCACAGCAATTATAAATGCCTTAAAAGGTAACCCCTTTTCAAGAACCTGCAAAATCACTCGTAGGAACAAAATCTCTTGAACAAACGCTGTAAAAAACCAAAAACCGCCTGTTGCAAGAATTTGAACAGTAAAATACCAAGGACAGCAATCCTTAATAATTTTTACTGCAAATAAAACATTTTTTAAAGTTTCAAACTTTTCTTTTTTTGCTTTTATTTTTTCCTTTCTCATATTTCCTCCATTTCTTTCTGCATCAAAGCGGTAACGACTCGCAATGATGCTTTCTCGGCTACAAAAGCAACCGCCGGAGAGTGTCCTAAAACCCGATTTTCATTGAGAGGGATGAAAAACATCGTTCATATTTCCTGCCAGGCTTTGAGTCAATGCGGTTTTACCACACCAACAAAAAACCTCCGAAAAGCCAAAACTTTCCGGAGGCTATTTACACAAAAATGCAACTTGTCAGCAGGAAGCGGACACAACTACCGGATATCTTCTTGTTTTTATAATCATCTTCATCATTATGTCCAACTCCTTTCATTTAATATTATGCATTTACACGGAATGCTAATTAAAGGTAACATATAAAAATATATTTGTCAATATATTTAAAAATTTCCCCGCATTTAAATATAAAACCCTATATTTTAGCCTTTCGCTCTTGACAACTTTCATATTTTCTTTTATAATTTAACAGTTGCTAAAAATAAAACCTATCGGGGTGTAGCGCAGTTGGTAGCGCGCTTGCTTTGGGAGAATGTCCAATGATTTTTTGGTCTTTCTCCCAAGGCAGAAACCCCTTGATTTTACTGGGGTTTTGGCACTTGCTAAAAATCACCAAAAATTTTCTACCACAATTTTCCCATAATTTTTAATTTTTATTTTATACTATCGGGGTGTAGCGCAGTTGGTAGCGCGCTTGCTTTGGGAGCAAGATGTCGGGGGTTCAAATCCCTTCACTCCGACCACGAAAACCCTTGTAAACTAAAGGTTTACAAGGGTTTTCATATTTTAAATAACTTTCAAAAATTATAATGTGCAACATATTTTCCACTCCACAAGTGGAAACTTTTTTGTTTTCAAAGCTGTTCTCTATTCTTTGAATTATGCAGTAAAAAATTTTACATCAGCAAAAGGAAAGAAAGGCTAATTTAAGGCCGACACATCTTCTACGATCAGTTTCTCCACTCTTGTCGCAACTCTCGTTATATGGCTTTCTGTGGGAAGTAAAAAGCTATTTTATTCTAGTTGTCATTTTATACATAGTACTAAAACAAAAAACAATTAGCCGACCTTTCTCGGTTGACTAATTGTTTTTATATTTTTAAAGAAACGGAAGTGGTAATTTAATTTCCTGTTTTTATGTGTTCTAACATCTTTAATTATTTCTGATTTTAAAACTCAATGACAACAATAATCTTTAAGCAGTTTCGTTTTCCTTATGGCGTTCTTCAC
>JAZUOA010000095.1:0-20414 GCA_045604445.1 Acutalibacteraceae bacterium | reverse complement strand
AAAATGATGCAGAACGAACAAACCGAGCAAAAACAAGGCTTTAGCCGTGTTTTTGGTTACCCGAAGGCGTACAAAGGTACGTCGAGTGGCGAGGTTTGTTTGTAGAACAAAACACAAATAATTCTCTTTATTTATGTGTTTCTAAAAAATCGGGACTTTTACAGGCTTTGAAACCTGCGAAAGTCCCTTGCTTTATATAGTTTTGTGCGGTCTGCGCTTTTTTTACAGCCTCTTTTATTTGTTATTTTCTCTTTGCTCAAGAACCCTTGTATGGATTTCTTCCTTTGTTTTACCTGTAAGGTGATAGAAAAAGAATGGAACACCTGCAAGGAACATCATAATGCCATGGAAAACCGTATAGAAGAAAAGCATTGTGATTTTTGTGTATTCGCTCTGAACAGGGTCAGGGTTAGCATCTGTTGGCTGAATATAATGGATTATTGAGCTTTCACCGTACAGAATTTTGGGTGAAAGGCTTGAAGCTATGGTTCCGCTTATCATTGTGCCTACACCAATAACAAACGGAAGGGCTGCATCCAAGCGTTTACCCTTTGTTTGAAGCTCAAGCGATTCAAGAACATCTGCCTGGAACATTGATGGAAGAAGGTTAGATGCACCGAATTGAAGGCCGATAAGGAACAAGCAGGCGATAAACAAAATCTGCAACGCACCTGTGCCGGTTTTAAAATACGAGTAGCCAACAATAAATGCAATAACATTTACTGTTACGGAATAAATGCCAGATGCAATATAAAGCTGCTTTGCGTTAAATTTCTTTAAAAGCATATTTATAACAAGCATACCAACAGCTGTGCCTATACCCGTTGGCAAACCGAACAGGAGGAACTTGCTTGAAGAGCCAAGTAACGCTGCTGCAAGGAAAACGCCCATATAGTTGGCAATTCCGCGGAAGTTTTTAAGAGTCTCGCTTATAATAATTATCCATGCATATTTATTTTTTACAACATCAACAAAACCAACAAGGGGGTTTTTCTTTTCCTGAGTGTATTCTATACGCTCTTTAACAAAGCGCATACCCATAAGGGTAATAATTGTACCCACAACGCTTATAAGAGAAGCAGAAATAACATAAAGAAGCTGAGTATCTTTAACGAAAATGCCAATTACAAGGGTAACAACCAACGGTGCGGAGTTTCCCACCGCACTTGAAATACTTTTAAAGGAAATAACCTTGTCACGCTCGCGGTTATCGGGCGACATAACAAAAGAAACAAGGTTAATTGCATTGCCAAAGCTACAGCAAGCACCATGTAAAAGACCGATTGTTATAAGGTATATCATTAAAAGTGTTCCTGTAAGACCCTGAGGAGTTACAAACATTAAAAGAGTAACAATTCCCATAGGAACCGCAACCATATTAACTATGGGAACAAATTTTCCGCTCTTTTTAATTTTGTGATTATCGATAATCATAGCGTAGAAAAAGCTTAAAAGAAAGCCTGCAACGCTTAAGAAGCCATTGTAAAATGACACCTGATTATCTGAAAGTCGGATTATGTTAACAAGGTAATCCTGGCGATAGGAGCCAACAATACCTGTCATCATAGTGTAGAAAAATATTGCGGCAAGGTAAAAAATCATTTCCTTATTTTGCACATATTTCTGTTGGTTAGTGTTTTTAAGCTCTGTTCGCATTTTTCCACTCCTTTTCTGATACCGGAATTATACCAAAATTAAAAGCTATTTGTATATTAACATAATACACAATATTTATAAAACCTCTTTGGCTATATCTGCGCTCATTTTAGCATCCTTAGCATAAAAATCTGCTCCGATTTTCTCAGCATATTCAGGGGTAAGCACCGCGCCGCCTACCATAACCCTACAATCTGCCTTTGCTTCCTTCAACGCCTTAATGGTAGCTTCCATTGACGGAAGAGTTGTTGTCATAAGTGCAGAAAGCCCTACTAATTTTGCCCCGTGAATTTTTTGGGCTTCAACAACCTTTTCCGGCGGAACATCCTTACCTAAATCTATTACTTCATAACCGTAGTTTTCAAGCACTGTTTTAACTATATTTTTTCCTATATCGTGAACATCACCTTTAACGGTAGCAATTATAATTTTGCCTTTAACCGCCGAGGTAGTGTTTTGCGCTTTCATTTTTCCTTTTATAACCTCAAAGCAAGCGCCTGCGGCATCTGCCGACCTTATAAGCTGAGGAAGAAAAAGCTTACCGCTTTCAAAAAGCACCCCTACCTTATCAAGGGCAGGTATAAGCATTTCGTTTATAACAATGCTTGCTGATTTTTCTTTTAAAATATTTTCTGTTATCTCAGATGCTTGATTTTTTAAGCCCTTTTCAACTGCATCTCCCAAGGTCATTTCAGGCTTTACAGGTTCTAAAGTTTTTTCCCCCCGGAGCGCGTTTATGTAATCAACGGCACCCTTATCAATATTTTTAAGCACCTTATATGCCCTTACTGCATTTGTCATAGCCTCAGTATTTGGATTCATAATAGGTAAATCCAAGCCGTTTTCAAGGGCAAGAGAAAGAAATGCTGTGTTAACGATTTCTCTTTGGGGAAGTCCGAAAGAAATATTGGAAACGCCTAAGGTTGTTTTAACACCAAAATTTTCTTTAACAAGCTTCATAGCTTCGAGGGTAACATTCGCCGCCTGTTGATTTGCGCTTACTGTCATTGTAAGGCAATCGATAATAATATCCTCTTTTGGTATTCCCAATGCCGTTGCCCTGTTTATAATTTTTTCCGCTATTTTCAATCGCTCTTCAGCAGTTTCGGGGATTCCTTTTTCATCAAGAGTAAGCCCGACAACCGCCGCACCATATTTTTTCGCAAGGGGAAGAACCTTTGAAAGAGATTTTTCTTCACCGTTAACAGAATTTATGATTGCTTTACCGGTATAATACCTCAGCGCCCTTTCCAGAACATCGCAAGAGGTTGAATCAATCTGAAGAGGTACACCGATAGAGCCTTGCAGAGATGTTATTACCCTGCCCATCATTTCCTTTTCATCAATTTCGCTATGGCCTACATTAACATCAAGGATTTCTGCCCCTGCCTCCACCTGAGAAATTGCCTGATTCAAAATATAATCAAGGTCGTTGCTTTCAAGAGCCTTTTTAAATTGCTTTTTCCCCGTGGGGTTTATTCTTTCGCCGATAATTCGGGGCTCATTAAGGGCAACTGCCTGCGAAACACCGCTTACAACGTTTGTTTGTGGAATTATTTTTTCTTTTGGCTCTGCCTTTAAAAGAATATTCTTTAGTTGAGAAATGTAATCGGGGCTTGTTCCGCAACAACCACCTAAAATAACTGCTCCTTTTTCATAAAATTTTGCCATAAGAGCAGAAAATTCCTCAGGAGCCATTGAATATTTTCCTGTTTTCAAATCAGGAAGACCTGCATTAGGCTTAACTATTACGGGAACAGTTGAATATTTCAAAAATTCGTTTACAATACTCTCTATTTTATCGGGTCCCAACGAGCAATTAAGCCCTACTGCATCTGCTCCCGCGGCAATAAGAGTTACTGCCACTGTGGCAGGAGTGCTTCCCCCCATTGTTTTTCCGTTTTCATCAAAGGAAAGGGTAACCGTTACAGGTAATGCCGTGTTTTCCTTAGCCGCTAAAAGGGCAATCCTCGCCTCTCTTAAATCCGTAAAGGTTTCAAGGCAGATAAGATCCGCTCCGTATTTTTCGCCTGAAAGGCAAACCTCTTTATATGCTTCATAAGCCTTTTCAAAGGTTAACTCCCCTGTAGGCTCCAAAAGCACCCCTGTTGTGCTTACATCCAGAGCCACAAGGGTATTTGTTCCTTCTGTAGCCTTGCGGGCAATAGCCAAAGCTTTTTTGATTGCTTCATCTACGGTATAAGCTGCATTTTCTAATTTAAAAGAGTTTGCGCCAAAAGTGTTTGCTAAAATAATATTACTTCCGGCTTCAACATAAGAGCGATGTATCTCTTCCACCCAATCCGAATGGGTAAAAACAGATGAGGCGGTGTCCTCTTCGGGCAGCAAGCCTTTTTTTATAAGCTCTGTGCCAAACCCGCCATCAAGCAAAATATACTTTTCTTTTATTAAATCCTTAAAAGTCATAAAGCTCTCACAATCCGATAATGCCACCAAAAAGGTGGCATTTTATTATACGTTATTATTTTTTACTCTTTCCATAAAGTCGGAGCAAGCAGGAACAACAAAATTTATTCCCTTTTCAACTATTTCAAAGGTGCATTCCGTTACAAAATCGCATTCGCCATCAACATTCATTGCGGCAGGCTTTGCGCTTTTAATTGTAATTTTTTTGCCTCTTTTAAAAATAGTTCTGTCCCAATCCAGATGTTGACCTTTTTTATAAGGGTTAATAAGAGTTAAAAGCTTGATTCTTAAACAATCCTTTTTAACAATTATAAAATCAAGAAGTCCGTCATAGGTGAGGGCTTTTGGCGCAGCCATATAGCCGCCACCATACCAACGGGAATTTCCTGCAACGCAGAAAAGAACATCGCTTGTAAATGGCTCTTCATCATCAATCTGAATCGTAAAACGGCTTTTCATTCTGCCGATAAAGCAATAAAGAAGCGCGGCTGTGTATGCTGCTTCACCTGAAAGGAACGGAATTTTTTTGAAATCCGCCTGCTTTGCGCAAACCTCAGCATCAATACCCATTGAGCATTGGTTAATTGCATATTGGTCCCCGCATTTTATAAGGTCAAATTTCATTGGAGTTCCGTTAATATGGTCCTCAACATTTCTAAGGCTCTTTTTATCACCGAAAATACGGATAAAATCATTACCGCTGCCTAAGGGGAAAGCGGCAACCTCTGCATTTTCATGGCAAGCGCAAGCGTTAACAACCTCATAAAGAGTGCCGTCACCGCCGCAAGCATAAACTCGGATAGGCTCGCCCTTCAGAACCTCTTTTTTTGCATATTCATAGCCATCGCGAGGGGCTGTTGTTATGTGTATTTCGTAATCCTCTATTCCCTTTGCCTTCATTGCCGTATGAATGCTCTCGGAGCATCTTTCAATGGAAATACCTTTACCTGAAACAGGGTTAACAATAAAAAGATGTTTCATAATTTAACCTACCCTTATTTAAAATACATATGAAGCCTGCATTTAATCATACCGTTATAAAGCTTTCGGCTTTTATCGGCTTTTCTGCCGAAAAATTGCTCGAATTCCTCATCGGGAGTTATTATATAATAACTCCAACCGTGAGCTTTGTCAAACACTCTGCCCATTTGCTTATAAAGGCGCTGCGCCTCCTGCAAATCAAGAAGCCTTTCGCCGTAAGGCGGGTTACAGATTACCGTGCCTCTTTCGCTGTGCTTTTGAAAATCCTTTATATCTCTCTTTTCAAAATGAAGCTTTTTGCCTATAGGTAATCGCGATGCATTCTCTAAAGCTATTTTTATAGCTTCACCATCTATATCAGAGCCATATCCCACAAAATCGGTATCAACCTTTTCCAGGCTTATTGCCCTTTCCTTTTCTTCCTTCCAGATGTTTTTCGGAAGCACATCAAACCTTTCTGCTGAAAAATGGCGGTTAAGACCGGGAGCAATATTGTGAGCATATAAGGCACCCTCAATTAAAAGAGTTCCGCTTCCGCACATGGGGTCATAAAGAGTATGGTAATGCCTTAGCTTTGCAAGTGCGCATATTGAGGCGGCTAAGGTTTCCTTAATCGGCGCACCGTTCTGAGCAAGGCGGTATCCGCGCTTATGAAGACCTGCTCCGGTTGTGTCAATAAGCATTGTTACCTCATCATTCATAATAGAAAACTGAATCTGATGAACAGGGCCGCTTTCTGTAAACCAGGAAATACCGTATTTTGATTTTAATCTTTCAACCACAGCTTTTTTGATAATAGCCTGGCAATCGCTTACGCTGAAAAGAGCAGATTTTAAAGAATAACCTTTTACGGGAAACGCATCCTCTTTACCTATCCATTCCTCCCAGGCAAGGGCTTTAACTCCCTGAAAAAGCTCTTCAAATGTTTTAGCGGTAAATGAGCCGATAAGAATCTGCACTCTTTCGGCAAAATGAGAGCAAAGGTTTACCCTTGCAAGCATATTTTCATCCCCTGAAAAAAGCACTCTTCCGTTTTGCGCCTGAACATTTTCTGCACCTAAAAACCTGAGCTCATCAGCAATTATTCCCTCAACCCCTAAAAGGCAGGGTATAACAAAATTTATATTCATTTTAATTTCCTTTCGGCACGGTAAACCAGAAGGTTACACCATTTTCTTTATTTTCAAAACCACATTCGCAATTGTGATTTTCTGTTATTGATTTTACAATTGCAAGCCCCAAACCGAACCTGCCCTCTGCCCTTGAATGCGCCTTATCAGCTCTATAAAAGGATGTGAAAATACCATCCTTATCCTTATCATCAACAAAGCTACCTGTGTTAAACACATTTATTTTATACGATGCTTCAAGCTCAGAAACGGTAATATCTATAAGCTTTTCGCCTTTCGCATGGGAGCAGGCATTTAAAACTATATTTGAAAGCACCGTTGTTATTTGACCTCTATCAGCAAAGCAAATTTTTCCGTTGGTTTTTTCAAATTTTACCGTTACGCCCTTTTCTTCAAAAATCGGGTGCATTGTTTTTAATAATTCTTCCGCGAAATCATCTATTGGAAAATTTGTTTTTTCCGGCTCCTTTGCCCCGGAGGTATATAAGGATTGCTCCAGCATATTAAGAACAAGATTATTCATTCTGTCAGATTCGCGCATAATTATATCGCAATATTCCTCAGCTGCTTGGTTTTCACCTTCAACCGTCATTTTAAGCCCTTCCGCATAACCTCTAATAATGGCAATCGGGGTTTTAAGCTCGTGGGAGGCGGAGGAAATAAAATCCGCCCTCATTCTTTCAATTTTCCGTTCCTTTTCAATATCCTCCATAAGCTGAGCGTTTTTCTCTCTGAGCTCTGTTAACGCATTGCTTAACGAATCAGAAACTGTGTTTATATTTTGGGCAAGCGCCCCTATTTCATCATTTCTCTTAACCGTGCATTTATCTTCAAAATCAAGGCTTGCTATTTTATTTGTCACCTGGCTCATTTCAATTAAAGGCTTTGTAAACCTTTTGGAATATCCCGAAATAAACATCAGTGCAACTAAAAGAGCTGTAACAGTGATAACTGTTGTAACGCTTGTAGCAATTTTTGCATTTTCCTGAATAGGGTCCTTCTGGGCAGAAATTTCTATATGGCTACCGTTGTTGAAATCCTTACCGTAAACTATATATTGAGTTGTGCTACCCTCAGCGCTCACCACATTAAAATAACTGCCGTCTTCATTTTCGGTTCGGCTTATAATATTAAGCTTGTTACCTGAAATAAAGTTACCGCTACCCTCGTAAAGATAGTTATCTTCTCTGTCATAAAGGTCTATGCTTACACCGTTGTTCTTTTCAAACTCAGAAAGAAGGTAAAAATAATTATCTCCCGCATCCTCTGCCTCCTGCGCCATCTGGCGCATTGTTCTTTCTGTATTCCAGATATAAACATTTTCTACAAGGCGAGAGTTTGCAAATGATATTGCAATAAGGCAAACCGCGATTATTGCGCCAACCTCAAGAAAAACTCTTGCTCTTATTCCTAAACCGATTTTTTTCACACGGATTGCCTCCCCTCTCATAAAAATTTTAATTTAACTTTTCTGCCTTATAACCTGTTCCGTAAACGGTTTTAATATTTTTGGCTCCCCATTCGCCTAATTTTGTTCGAAGCCTTGCAACATGGGAATCAACGGTTCTTGTTTCGCCACTGTAATCTATTCCCCAAATCTCATCTAAAAGCTTTTCTCGCGAATAAATTCTGCCGGGGGAAGAGCAAAGCTTACAAATAATCTGAAATTCCTTAACGGTAAGGTCCAATTTTTTGCCGTTTAAATAAGCCTCGTAGGCATATGGCTTTAAAATCATTTCGCCGTAAACAATATCATCAGGGTTTTGCTTTTCTTCAGCTTCAACGGGTGCTGCTCCTCTTTTTAAAAGAGTATTTATTCTTCTTAAAAGCACCGCCAAAGAAAAGGGCTTGGTTACATAATCATCCGCACCGGCCTCAAAGCCTACAATCTGGTCAAAATCCTGAGAACGCGCAGAAACAAGAATTATAGGAATTCCGCTTGTTTTACGGATATTTCGGCAAACTGCCCAACCATCTATTTCGGGCATCATAATATCCAAAAGTGCAAGGGCAATATCCTTATTCTCTTGAAAAATATCAAGGGCTTCCTTACCATCTTCCGCCTCAAAAACCTCATGACCCTCTTTTTTAAGGCAATCGCCTATAAGCTTTCTTATAAGCTGCTCATCATCTGCAATTAAAATCTTTGCCATAAATCATTCACTCGCTCTATGATTTATTTTTTCCGACAGGGCAAACCTGCATACATATTCCGCAAACTGCTCCCCTGCCGATTTTCTGATACGCTTTTTTCATATATTCGCTGCAGATTGCCGCACCGAACATTTCCTCTCGCTTTATTCCGTCACGGTACATTACCCCTAATATTGCTCCGCTGGGGCATGCTTTAACGCATAAATCGCAATTAAGGCACGGATTTTCTTTCATTTCTCCTTCACCCTTGAGAACGCAGTCGGTAAAAAGAGTTCCCAAGCGAACTCGCGGACCGTATTTTTTATGAAGGAATAAATCATTTTTTCCTATATTCCCCAAGCCGGCTCTATGCGCTGCCTCTTTATGAGAATATCTGCCGTTATATGGAGTGCCGGGCATACTCTGAGAAGCGGCAACGGTTATATATTTATAGCCCTTGCTTTGAAGAAACAGCCCCGCTTCAAGCAGGCAACGGTCAATAAAAGCATTAACTGTTCTGTAATGGTTAAAATATGTAGGCGTAGGAGCACCGTCTATTTCATCAATAATAGCATCAGAAAGCTTAACAACTATGCTTACTGCATATTTCAGTTCGCCTGTATCAGAATCCTCAACCTCGGCAAACCCTACATCTGTTACTCCCTTTGAGAGCAAAAGCTCTTTTAATTCTTGTTCAAGCATTTTTCACCCTCATTTTTTCCATACATAAAAGAACCTTTTCATTCATTCTGTGGCATTCTTTAAGAAATTCCGAGGTCTTTTCGGGATTAAGTATAAAATCCACAGCAGCATTTGCCTCATTACCCATAAGAATTTTTTTCGGCATTTCTGCTACAAGAGCTTCCTTTTCGCCTGAATTATTGTAAAAATAAATATCGTCAACCTTGGAAATGCTCCCTATTGTAATGGTCCCTTCATCGCCCATAATTTGCGACGGGCTTCTGCTTTGCCCCACTTTTGAATAAGTTATTGACACAATTTTATCTCCATATTCCAAAGCGGCGCTTCCGCACCCATCTGCTCCGGTTGAAAGAAAGCTCTGAAAAGCAGTAATTTTTTCAGGCATACCGAAAATATCAACAACAGGATAAACGCAGTAAATTCCCAAATCATTTAAAGCCCCTGTTTTCATTTCAGGGTTAAAGATATTCGGGTTTTCTCCTCTTAAAAGAGCAGGGTATTTTGAAGAAAGCTGAGAAAAATCTATATTTGCGCTCTTAATATTACCTAATTTTTCAACCGCATTTTTTAATATCCTTCTTGCAGGAGCGTGCATATACATTATTGCTTCAAAATATACAACTCCGTTTGCCTCTGCCAAGCCGCAAAGCTCTCGGAATTCTTCTGCGGTAATTGTTACGGGCTTTTCGCATATAATATGCTTTTTATTTTTTAAAAGAGCCTTACATTGCTCATAGTGGCAAACATTGGGGCTGGCAACATAAACCAGCTCTGTGTCCGATTCTGCCAATTCTTCAATTGATGTAAACACTCTTTTGGCGCCTACCTCAGCTTTAAAGCTTTCGCCTTTTTCCCTTGAGCGAGAGCATACGCCATCTAAAGAAAGCTCTTCAACAAGCTCTGCCCCTTCAATAAAGGATTTTGTTATCCAAGAAGTGCCGATAACTGAATATTTTATCATTTATTTTTCCTCAATATGTAAAAATTGCCTGACTGCTTTTTTAGTAAGCGTATTTTTAAAAAATCCGACTGTTTGATTCAAGCGGTTGGCAGGTAAAGCATCCCAATCCTTTTTAGGCGCAGGCATAATGCCCATACCTTTTAAAACATCGCAATAAAATTCTGCATTTTTTAAAAATCTCGAATAACTCTTATTTTCATTTGCGTTCCACCCTGTTTCAGCAACTGCAAGCCACCTGGGAAAGCACATATATGCCATTTTTTCAAAATCCTTTACATACTCCGTCCATATAGGCGACTCAACGCCTTTAACAGAAGCCTGACCCAGAGAATTAAACCCTTTTTGCTTACGGGGATTAAAATTATACACATTTTTAAGGGGATGCATACCGTAGGGGTAATCCATATAATACGGAGTGAAGTTTTCAGCAATTACGGGGTTTCCGCTGTTTGCCCATTCCTCTGTATTTTTCGTTTTTTCCATCCAAAGAGCAACAGTTATATTATCGTGGTTAACATTGCCACCCTTTATGGCCTCATTCCAGCAAATTACCTTTTTACCCTTTTTCTTCAAATAATCGGCAAAGTGGTTAACCATATACCCTTGAAGCTCTTCCATTGTGTGAAGCCCCGTTTCAGAAAGCTTTGCCTTGCATTTAGGGCATTCTCTCCAACGGGTTTTGGGAGCTTCATCGCCACCGATATGAAAATATTTGCCGGTAAAAATCTCGCAAAACTCATCAATAACCGATTCGATTACCTTATAGGTTTCAGGATTACCCGCGCAAAGAATATCGTCAAAAATACCTGCTGTGGTTTTAGGCTCTATTTTTTCTCCCCTGCAGGAAAGCTCGGGATAAGAAGCTATAATCGCTGTTGTATGGCCGGGAATATCAAGCTCGGGAATTACTTCAATATGCCTTTGTTTGCAATATTCAACAATATCCCTGAGCTCTTCCTTTGTATAGTAGCCACCGTAGGGGGTTTTATCGTTTTCGCCCCTACCGAAATCAGAAGACGGGCGGATTGAACCAACTGTTGTTAAAAGAGGATACGATTCAATCTCCACCCTGAAGCCTTGGTCATCAGAAAGGTGAAGATGAAATTTATTGAATTTAAAATATGCCGCACCATCTATCATCTTTTTTATTTCATCAACGCTGAAAAAATGGCGGCAAGCATCAATCATAAAGCCACGGTAAGAAAACTCAGGCTCATCATACAGATAAAGATAAGGTAAACAACCCCTGTAATTTAGCATTATTTGCTTTAAAGTAAGCTCTCCGTAATAAAGCCCCGCATCATCTCCGCCTTCAATTAAAACACCTTTTTCATCAATTGTTATGCGGTAGCTTTCCTTTTGAGAAAGAGTTGGTGTTTTAATCTTTTTTATTTCAGGCATTTCCCCAATGGGGAAATATAACATTCCTTTATTAAGCTCTAATGTTTTCGGTTCGGGGCAAAGATACATAAGCTCACCTCTTAAATTACGATATAAATATTCATAATAATCATACTATTTATATGGTGAAAATGCAAGATTTTTTTAATTGAAGAATATAGTGAATTTCATAGCAAAATTAAATTTTTTTTGCGAAAAGAAAAAACACAGAAACTGTTTTTTTATCTGTATCCGTCTCTATTCCTCTACCGTTACTTTATCTATGTCGTATCTTTTTCTATATGAATATCTATTTCTATATCTTTTTCTATATCTATATCGGCTAGATTCGTTTGCGTTCGGTAGCGTTCGCTACATTTTTCACTCCTACTTAAAGGGGATAGGAAAAAATGATGCAGAACGAACAAACCGAGCAAAAACAAGGCTTTAGCCGTGTTTTTGGTTCCCCGAAGGCGTACAAAGGTACGTGGAGTGGCGAGGTTTGTTTGTAGCACAAAGCACAAATAATTCTCTTTATTTATGTGTTTATAAAAAATCGGGACTTTTACAGGCTTTGAAACCTGCGAAAGTCCCTTGCTTTATTTAGTTTTGTGCGGTCTGCGCTTTTTTTACATACCCTCTGTATGCTTCATTGTTTTTTCGGCGCATTCCTTAATTGAAACCGCCTCAAAGCCTGATATTGATGTGTTGATTTTATCGTTTAAAGGCTTACGCCATTCTTCCGATATGCTTCCTACACCATTCTTCATACCCATAACGGAGCCCACCGTTGCACCATTGCAATCGGTATCAAAACCGGTCTGGACCGCCAAGCAGATTGATTTTCCGAAATCATTTTCTCCATAAAGAAGCGCCGCCGTAACTATCATTGCGTTAGGAATTGTGTGGCACCAACCATAGCCGGTGTGCTCATCATATTCTTTATGGATTGCTTCAAAGCATTCCTCAGAGGAAACGCCTGAAATGTATTTTTTCATAACTCGTTTAACCGCTTCATAAAGCCTGCTTGTTTTCGGAATCTGGGAAAGGCCTCCCTCAATAATGCTGATAATATCATCATTCACTGCGGCAACGCTGAGCATTGCAGAAATAAACATCTCACCGTAAATTCCGTTTTTAACGTGGGAAATCGCCGCGTCCTTAAAGGCAAGCTCCGCCGCCCTTTCGGGATTGCCGGGGCAAATATATCCATAATAATCGCCTCGAATCTGCGCGCCTATCCACTCTCTGAAGGGGTTTTTATATTTTGCAGAGCAGGGTGGCTCAAAGCCGTTAATATAATTAACAAAAGCAACTCTCTCAGCAGTAAAATAAGAATTTATGCTTTGCTTTGCTACCCAGCTTTTAATAACATCGGAGCTTTGGAACTCCTTGCCGAAGCTATCGATAATATACTGACCTAATACAACATAGTTTGTGTCATCGTCGACGGGCATTCCGTCAACTGTATCCGCATAGCATCTGCCTTTGAAATTGTTGAAATTTTCATGCTTTTCGCAAGCCGCTTTGTCAGCATCCTCAGAGAAAATATAACGATGCATAGGATAATTGCCCGTTATCTCGAGAAACGGAACAAGAGAATCTGCTCTTACACCCTCAACCGGCTTTCCCAAAAGGCAGCCAACTGCCCTGCCCATCCAGGCGCCGTAAAGCTTTTCAAAAAGCTCTTTTTCCTCCAAAGCTTTAGCAGGAAAACTAAAGCTACCTCTCAAAGCCTTAATTTCCTCAAGGGAATCAGGCTCATTATATTTATAATCCTCCCTTATTTTTGCTTTGTAAACATAAGAGAATATCCTTGAAGCTATTTCCGTCTTTTCAGGGCAATTTCCCATTGCCTGAGCCTCCTCAAAAAGAGGCAGAATTTCTTCAATATCAAGCCCTTCATCAATGCATTGCTGCTTCTCTGAATCAAGATTAGCCGCATACATATCCCAATCGCCCATTCGGTCATAATTCTTTTTAATCAGGTTCATTTTTCCTCTCGCCTTCCCTCTTCAAAAAGCTCTGCAAGATATTTTCCTGTCTTTGCCATAAGCCTTTCGCAGTCTTCATAAAGCTCAACAGGCTTACCGTTGAGGAAATTATCCGCCTCAAAGGTAAGCTCCCCCTCGTAGCCGATTTCTGCAAGAGCTTTCATAACTTTATACCAGTTAATAACGCCATAGAAGGGCAAGGTGTGGCTATCATGAGTTCCGTCAACATCGTGAACATGAAGGCATTTCAGCCTTTTTGCCCCCAGCTTTTTAATGAAAGCATCGGGATTTTCTCTGACTAATGCAGCGTGGCCTATATCAAGGCAAGCGACAAAGCAATCGTTATTTAATTCATCAAGGTATCTTATAAATTCCTCAGGGCGAGAGCAGGTAGAATGGTTAACCATTCCTGTATGCTGCCACATATTTTCAAGAGCAACCTTGATTCCGTATTCCTCACAATAGGGAATAAGCCTGTTATAGAAATCCATATTATACTCAAAAAGCATTTCAGGAACACCTTCAACAGAATAATCAAGATGCTGACAAGGGTGAACAATAATATTTCTTGCGCCTAAAAGCGAAGCTCTTTTCATTGCCAGGGTAATTTCAGAAAAACGTTTTTTTGTTTGCTCCTCATCTTTATAAGATGAACTGAAGGGCGCATGGGACTGATTAAAATAAACACCCTTATCCTCGGCATATTTTCTCATTTCTGTATAATAATCATCGCCAAAAGGGGCTTCATATACCTCTTTATCAAACTGAGAAAAATCCAGAGCATCATAGCCTACAGCTGATAAAACATCAATTGCAGCCTTTAAATCGTATTTTACATTGAAGCGTCCTGTTGTTGTAGAAATATTCATAATTATACCCTCGAAACGCCTTCCCATTCCTTTGCACAAGGAACCTCAAGCAGCTTTGCAACAGTAACTGCAACATCCTTTATTGATGCTTCGGGTATTTCTTTGTTTTCCTCAAAAGCTTTACCGCAGAAAACAATGGGAATTGTCATATCCTCGGGCATATCGGAGCCATGGCTTCTGTCGTGACCGCCGTGGTCAGCAAGAAGAATTATAGTGTAATCCTCCGAAATGCTGTTTTGCAGCTTTTCAACGCAGGAAAGAGCCTTGCTTACGCTCTTCATATACTGCTCGCTCATCCAACCGCAATCGTGGCCACCAACCTCATCCGTTTCACCAAGGTAAAGGAAAAGGAAATCGGGCTCTTCTTCGTTTATGTATTTTATAGCGGCATCGGTTATTTTAATATCAGTATCTGCCTGCTTATGCTGATTGAGGCAAAGGGCTGTATGAAGGTGGTCCGGTCTGCCTAAATCGCGAAGCTCCTCCCAGGTATAGAAAAAAGCGCACTTTTTATCATAATTATCAAACTGGTCAAACATTCCTTTAATAGGACGAACCTGAGGAACATATGCATTTGTTCCGATGCCGTGGCGGGAAGGGTCAACGCTATGGAAAAGCGACATATGGCAGGGAAGCGTAACTGACGGCATAACAGTTTTTGCCTTAAGGCAATATGTGCTTTTTTTAAGAAGCCTTTCAGCATAAGGATTGCCGCATTCCATCATACCATCGGGACGCATACCATCAACTAAAATTAAAATTACTTTTTCAGACATAAAAGCCACCTCCCGATTTTATTGAACATTATCTGTTACTACTTCTTTATCTTCAGCCTTTTTCCTATCGTGGATAATCATACCGATAACCGAAAAGCTCATCTGAACCAGATGCGTAATAAGAACACTGTAATTCTTTGATAACAGGTCATAAGCACACCAGAGAATCATATTTATAATGCTCCAAAAACGATATTTTGCACCGTTCTTCTGCCCTATGCACAAAACAAATGAAAGGGACGCAACAATTGCCAAAACGCACAACCAGGACAAGCCGCTTACTGCAATATTGGCAACTACAAATGAAAGCCCGTAAATTGCAACAAGCCATTTAGGAAGCGGCTTGTTTTTGGAATCAAAGAAATAGTTGATTATAGACTGAACCGCACCAACGCAGCAGGATGCCGCACCATTTAAGCCACTACCGCCCACCAAATAGCTTGCGGCAACAAAAGCGTTGCTTAAAAAAACAAGAATAAGAATTTTTTTCATATTCTTGCCCTTTAAAAGCGAAGATATGATAATACAGCACAAGCCTAACAGGCTTAAAATAAATGATAATGTTTCCATAACTTTCACCTGATTTTTCTTAAGAATTCACACTATTTTATTTAAAAATATAATTTAATCCTAACAATATGTAAATAGGGCCAAACACGGTAATTACACAACTAACATTCCCACATCAAGCTCATCATCAGCAATCATAAATTGCGGATAACGCTCAAACATTGTAACTGTGGGTTGAACCTCGCTTTCAAGAAGCGTAAAGGTGAAATCGCTGAAGCCTGAGCCATAATCCGCCGCAACATGAGGTGCATTTTTAACAAACCATGTGTTATCCTTAAAAAGTGATGTTGAAGCATCAATAACACGGTCAGGAGAAATATATTTGCTGTTTGCCCCTGCGATATAATCATCTGAAAGGGTTTCCCTTAATGGAGCAATTGTCGCAAAATTAGAGGTAAGCTCCGATTCTAACACCATATCGCCATTAAGGTATGCTCTTTCATAAACAGGCACAAGGCCTATATTGTAGTTTGAAACAAAGCTGAGCTTAACGCCATCTTTTTTTGCATTTATAAGGGTTGCCTCTGTTGCATAAACAAAGCCCTTTGTTTCGGTGATTTTTTCAAGAAGAACAGGGTACTCTGCTTCATATCCGCCGAAAATAGTATTTACCCCGCTCTCAAAATCATCATCGGGGCAAAGAGCCCAAAAGCCGCAAAGGGTGCCGAAGCAATCGCGCAACACCATATCATTCGCTTTATCAAAGCTGTCGCTTACAAGCTCGTTAATAAAGCCTGTAAGGTAATCAACAACACCTATACCATCAAAAATTCCAAGGAATATTTTGAGCATAATATTGTCATCAGTTAAGTTATAAACAAGATTAAGAAGCGTTTCTTTTTCAAACACAATTCTGCCGTTAAGAGCATCTCCGCAAACATAGGTTCCGTTTTGAGCGCCGGAAAGATAAACCGCGGAATTAACGCTTTGGGTGCCGTGGTAATAGAAATACGCGGTTGTAACCATTCCGCCCATAGAAGCGCAGATTATATTAACCTTGTTTTTTCCGCTGTCTCTCTTAGCAGTTTCAACAAAGCCCTTAAGCTCATCCGCAAGCTGTTGCGGGGCTTTGCGCCAATCGTATGTAAAGAAATAAGTGTTTTCTGCGCCATATCTTTCAATGGCAGTTTTAACTATACCCATTTCTCCGCCATCTGTGAGCGTGCTTGTAAATTCAGGGTAATTTGCCATTGAACCGGGGTATTGCACCATTGATACAGATTCAACTGAATTGCCTTCCTTATCGCAAGCGATGGGCGAAAGCACACCATAAGCTACATCCATTACAGATTCAACAAGCGCCTCTTTACTTTGCCAGCCAAACCTGGTAAAAAACGCTTTCATAAGCAAGGGAATTATTCCGCCAACATTAAGCTCCAGCGCCTTCGCACCGTTTTCATAAGTTAACCCGGCAAAATCTATACCTCTTACAATAATAACAGGATAACCGTTGTAGTCGCTTGCTATTACGGGCTCTTCTTCCGCAGCTAAAGCAGGAATTGTTGCAGAAAACACCAAAACCAATGATAACAAAACGGATATTATTTTTTTCATATTTACATCACTTTCTTATTTTTGAAATGCAATTCTCTCATACCCTCAACCTCATCGCAAATAGGTTTCAGGTTGCATGTATCGCAATCAAAATTCATTGTATTTATAACGTGGTTAAGCGTTTTAATAATGTCGTTATTTCTTTTTGCTATATTTTCTAAAGCATTATAATTTACGGCTTTTTCGGTAACAAAAAAGACCCTCACACCCTTAACCGCGCTATTTTCTTTATATTTATTTATAAGAAGATTTCCGATTTTTTGAAAGCTTATTCCTTTTTTTAAAGCACCGTGAGAAACTCTGATATTTTCTTTATGAGCCCTTGCAGATGACCTTATCATATATCCCTCAGGAAAATAATGATATTTTGTATACTCAATTTTTCTTATCAGGCTGTATGCCTTTTGTTCATCTGTAACATCATCAAGCTCTATAACAGAAACCCTTGCAAAGCTTCGGCTTTCTTCTATATCTGCTAAATCCTCGCCTACAACGGTTATTCCGTCATCAATATGTAAAGAAGTAAAAATATCAAAGCCTGTTCCGTCAAGCTCAAAGGCAGTGTCCCGTTGCAAAACTATCTGATTATACCCCACATCCTCCCAAGGAGAAGATGCATCGTAAGCAAACTCACGGAAGGTTGAAAAAGATATTTCTTTTTTAACATCTTCAATCAATGAATCAAAAAATTCCATTACAATTTTTTATCTCTTTTCATTTTATCATAATGCTTCTGAAGCCAATCATAAACCCTTCTTACAAGCTTCATATCAAGGTTAAACCAATATATTGCAAAAGTAATGGCAATAAAACCTGCAACTATAGCTAAAGCTATTAAAAATATATTCATTTCATTTCACCTTACAGTCCTTTTTGGCGAGCATATTCCGCCGCACCCAAAGCTCCCATAAGCTGAGGGTCAGTTGAAAGCTCAACCACTTTGATTTTAAGTACCTTTTCAATTGCCTTTTTAAGTCCTTCGTTTTTTGCGCAACCGCCTGTAAGGGTTATGCTATCAGTAGCACCCGCCTTCTTTGCCATAACAAAGCAACGCTTTGCAACGGCAAGCTGAATACCCGCGGCAATTTCATCCATCGGCTTTCCTTCACCAACAAGCGAAATTACCTCGCTTTCCGCAAAAACCGTGCATTGAGCAGTTATGGGTATTGTGTTTTTGGCATTTAAGGAAAGCTTTGAAAATTCAGGTAAAGTCATTTCAAATGCACTTGCCATAGCCTCATAAAACCTACCTGTTCCTGCGGCACATTTATCATTCATTGCAAAATTCTTAACAGTTCCGTCGGTGTCGATTGAAATACCCTTAACATCCTGACCGCCGATATCTATAATAGCCTTTACCTCAGGATTGGTTACATGAACACCCATTGCATGACAGCTTATTTCCGATATGTTTTCATCAGCAAACGGAACTTTATTTCTTCCGTAGCCTGTACCGATAAGATATGCTAAATCTTCAGCTGAATTAAGCCCATCAACCTGAGCTATCGCATCGTTTAAAGCAATCTCCGCGCTGGCTACCGGATTTATTTTGCTTCTGTTTGTTACGCAAGCAACCATTTTTCCCGATTCATCAAGAATAACGCATTTTGTGTATGTAGATCCTACATCGCATCCGCCAAAATATTTCATATTATATTATCTCCTTACCAAGCTAAATCATCTTCAAAATCAACAAGTGAAGCATCGAGAGGCTCCTCCTGCAAAACTGTTTGCATATACTTATTAACCTGCTCGCGCATATCTCTTCTTGAAATGGTACGCGGATCCATAAGATCCTGCTTAACCCAGATAAAGTTAATATTGCGTTCTCTTGCCTGGTCATCAAAAACGCCTGCAAGCCCATCCATACCCTTGCAGGATATCTGGTCATACATAATAACTGTGTCTGCGTTGTATTCTTCAACTATACGCCAAAGCTCATCAACAACATTCTTATAGCCACCCTTTGTGTGCTTTCTCATAATAGAGCGTTGATAAGTTTTTGCCAGATCCTTAAGCGATTGTTCTCTATCCTCTGTGTCTATTTCAAGATATGAAATCATTGTTTCCATATCCATAACAACATTCATTCCCCAACAATTTTCAAGCCAGTTGGCAAAGCTGGTATAATAGTTTGCAGGGCAAGACCAAACAACCGCGCGATGACGCATTTCTTTTGATACAGGCGTTTTTTTCTCATACGCCTTCATCATTATTTTATTAACCTTTTCATCAACCTTAAGGAATTTTTCGTTGGAACCACCGGAAAGATTGAAATAAAAAATTCTGTAAAGCCAGAAGCAAGCGCCTGTCATCTGCGGATAAGGTGTTTTATTTATATCCCATTTCTGGCGTTCATACTCAAGCTGCTTATTGTAATCCTTCATTCGCGAAAAATATGCATCCCAATCAAATTTTTCACCGGTTTGCTCTTCAACGAACTTAATTAAAGCCTTTATTTCATCAACAGCATATTCCTGAACATCCTCGCCATCGTACCTTAAAGGAACACCAAAGCAATGGGTTGGAAGATTCAATCGCCTGTCAAGGAAGGATGAGTTCATAATTGAACCATCGCATGGCATATTTGTGCCAATCATACAACAACCCATTTTTGGATAATCATCCTCTATTGCTACCCCTGCCTCAGCGCTGGGAAGGGGGCAAACATCCGCAGGAACACCAAAGCTTTCTGTAACCTCAAGGTAAGGCGGTGTTATTTGCTGATCAACCATTGATGATAAAAATATCGGTAATGTCTGCAGGGGCATAGGAATCAAATTCGGGAAGCCCGTAAACACCTCATTGGGCACAATCTCATCCATAAGAACAATTCTTTTTGAAAGCTTGTTACCGGGATTTATTTTTTCATCTGCCCTGAACGAAATATTGATAAGCTTAGTTGTATGCTTAACAATCATATTATAGTGAAGATGAGCCATACGAAGCTGTGGTCCGCGAAGCCCTGCAACATGCCTGTCAACAAAAGAAGGCGCCGAAAGGTACGATGCCATCCAACGATATCTCCAAAGGCCCTTAACCGTGGAAATTGGTGCCTTAAGCACCATTTTTATCATATCCTTCCAAGTGATAAGCCAACGGTAATAGTCATAAGCCGTGTCTTTAAAGCCTCGCCATTCTCTATGCTTAAGTATAGCTGTATGCTCTTTATATAGCTTACCGTAATCATCCATTTTTGCTCATCCCCCTTGCCTTTTGAATTTTCTTTATTTCAAGGCTTTCAACAAAAGCCTGAACTCGTGTGCGAAGCTGGCCTGATG
>JAZUOA010000094.1:0-3930 GCA_045604445.1 Acutalibacteraceae bacterium | reverse complement strand
GACTTAAGCATTTCAACATCGTTAAAGCCCTTGTCGCAAAGCACGGGAGCGTAAGCAATGCCTGCGTGACCTTTACTGAGAATGAAGCGGTCGCGATCCTCCCAGTTAGGTTCATCAACCTTGATGTGCATATACTTGTGATAGCACACAGTCATAATATCCATAACGCTCATACCGCCGCCGATGTGGCCGCTGCCTGCCCAATAGGTGGTGTCGAGGCAAAGGTTACGGAGTTCGTTTGCTTTCTTCTCAAGAGCAAGCCACTCCTGTTTTGAAAGAGCCATAATTAAATCCTCCTAAAATTTATTTGAATAATGGTTTTGTTCCCTTTTTTATGCTAACTCGGGATGATTTTTCTTAACAGCCTTGAATGCATCTTCTGCAATTTCGATTGAGCGGTTAATATCCTCGTGGGTGAGGGAAGCGTTGATGAAATGGTTGTGGTGAGATGTGATAAACAAACCACGATTTACACATTCTGCAACCCAATCCTGATGAAGAAGAAGAGAGTCGTCGTTAGCAATTCTTAAGTAGAAGAGAGCAGGTGCACCTGAAACAACAAGGTCAAAGCCATGCTCTGCACCGGCTTTCTGAAGCCCTGTTGTAAGCTCTCTGCCGAGAGAGTCAAAAAGTTTGGGCGCATCCAGCTTTTTAAGCTTGTTGATTGTAGCAATGCAAGCGGCAAAAGGAACCGCACTCATCCAATAAGAGCCTGTGTATGAAAGGCTTGATGCGGCATTTTTAAGGAAATCCTTACCGCAGAAAGCGGACATATTATAGCCGTTTGCAAGCGCTTTACAAAAGCAAATGATATCCGCTTCATAGCCGAAGAAATGGTCGCTTCCTGCAAGGCCAAGGCGGAAACCGCAACGAACATCGTCAACAATAAGCACGATTTCATTCTTTGTGCAAAGCTCGCGGACCTCTTTCCAGAAGCCGTCAATGGGGAAAGAGTTGTCGCTGAAGTTGCCGTGGTTGTAGGGCTGGGCTATTACTGCGGCAATTTCGCCTTCGTTTTCGGCAAGAAGTTTTTTAAAGTTTTCAATGTCGTCCCAAGGAGTGTAAAGGTTGTTTGCAACATCCTCAGGAGTAACACCGGGATAGTCGATTTTCTGAACCATAGGAGAAACGCCGTGGTAAAAACCGTTGAAGAAAATAAGCTTTTTTCTATGGGTGTGAGCACGGGCAGTAAGGATTGCACCTTGGGTTGCGTCGTTACCGTTTTTTGCAAAGAATGCCCAGTCAGCAGTATTAACAGTATCAACAAGAAGCTCTGCGCATTCAACCATAATTTTATCGGGAGAGGTTACGCAGTTGCCTTTTTTAATCTGTTCAATAACTGCAGCATCAACATCTTCATCGCCATAACCCAGAACATTGGGGCCGTAAGCACACATATAGTCAATATATTTATTGCCGTCAACATCCCAGAAATACGAGCCTTTTGCTTTTTCTGAAAAGCGGGGCCATCTGTTAACGGGGATAAACTGTCCCTCCGCAGGGCCGAGGTGACCATAAACACCTGCAGGAATTACTTCGGTAGCACGAGCGTACCATTCATCTGACTTTGTTGTTTTATATAAAGGGAATTTTTTGCTCATTTTACTACCTCCTTATGCAAGATATAATGCAACTCTGTCAAGTATGCGGTTAACGTTGTCAAGCATACTGACAAGGCCGTGCATTTCAATTTTACCTGTACCGATACAGGCGAGAGCATTAACCTTACCGTCAAAAAGAGCGCGGGCGGTTTCAATTGATTCGAACACCATTGCAGCGCGGTATTTCTGAGGAGCTTTTTTAAGTGTAACAAGACGATGGTCCTTACATACAAGCTCAACAGCGGGGCCGTTTTTGATACTGATCATAACGCTGCCGTCAGCAATAAAGTTTGCGCTGAATTTACCGATTTCATCATTGTTGCCGATTTGAGCGATTGCAACGCCGATGGTATAGAGCATAAGGGTTGTGCTTCTCTCGAAGAAAACAGGATCCTTAAGGTCTTCTTCAGTTGCTCTCATATATTTGTTAAGTAAATCGGTAAGACCAACAAATTCTTTAAGAAGAAATTTGATGTGAGTAAAACCCTTTGAAGGAATAGGTGTAACGGTGCCATCTATAAGCCCGTTGAATTTTTCGCAGCTTGAAAAGGGAAGCTTTACATCACAGTTGCTGCAACCCTGCTCCATACGGCATTTACCGTTTTTAAAATAGAGAGTTGCGCTGGGACCATCTTTAACCTCAAAACCGATGGAAATCGGCTTTTTGTTTTTAAGAAGCTCGGAAGCCTCTGGAACAATCTCACAGAGATTTTCGAGAGTTCCTAAAATGGCATACATATTTATGTACGCAAGAGTTTTAGTATCCATTAAATTTTGCAAAGCGAACATCCTCCTTTGTTGATGGAATGAATTGATAGATACAACTAATCTATTTTATTTTAACAGAAGGTTAGTACAAAGTCAACAAATGAAAGAAAAAAATCAAAAGAGGATATGTTGAAAAATAACACAAAATGCCCCTTTTGTTCTAAAAAGAAAAAATAAAGATGAAAGTTATTGAATGTTCATAAAAGTTGCAGTTTTATTTTGTTAAAGTTACACATTTGTTAATTTTTTGTTAGCCTTGACTTTTTTATATTATAATGTATAATTAAAGTGAACATAAATTCACCGTTTAGGAGGTTTGTAAAATGGATACAAGATTTGCAATCAATGAGTACCACGACGCTGCAGCGGTTACAAAGCAGCTTGATGAACTCATCAAACAGCCCATCTATACTATTAAGCCTGATGTGCTCAAGCAGTATGAGGATGAGTATTACGGAAAGAAATGCGTTAAAAGTAAGGAAATGATCGAGGAAGCTAAAACAGTTATCCCCGGCGGCGTTCAGCATAACCTTGCTTTCAACTATCCCTTCCCCCTTGTTTTTACAAAGGCAGAAGGTATGAAGCTTTATGATATCGATGGTAACGAATATTTTGACTTCCTTCAGGCAGGTGGTCCTACCGTTCTCGGTTCTAATCCCCCTGTTGTAAGGGAAAAGGTTATTGAGCTTCTCAATACTTGCGGTCCTTCAACCGGTCTTTTCCATGAATATGAATACAAGCTTGCAAAAAAGATTTGTGATAGCATGGAATCTGTTGAAATGTTCCGTATGCTCGGTTCAGGTACAGAGGCTTGTATGGCAGCTATTCGTGTTGCAAGGCTTGCGACAAAGAACAAAAACGTTGTTAAAATGGGCGGCGCATATCACGGTTGGTCTGATCAGCTCGGCTATAGCATCCGCGTTCCCGGTTCAAAGTTTACTCAGGCTCATGGTGTTCCGCTTTATCTCTTCAAGCATACACAGGAATTCTTCCCCAATGACCTTGATTCACTTGAAAGAGTTCTTAAGCTTAACCAATTCCGCGGTGGCACAGCGGCTGTTTTCATGGAGCCTATAGGTCCCGAAAGCGGTACTCGTCCCCTTGATTTTGATTTCAACAAGGGTGTTGAAAGACTTTGCCGTAAATACGGTGCACTCCTTGTATTTGACGAGGTTGTTACCGGCTTCCGTATTGGTATGGCAGGTGCTCAGGGTTACTATGGCGTTTCTCCTGACCTTACAATCTTCGGTAAAGTTATCGCAGGCGGATATCCCGGTGCAGGCGGTATCGGTGGTAAGAGAGAATATATGAAATATCTTGGTGCAGGCCTTGATTCTAACGGCGAAAAAGTTAAGAAGGCATTTATGGGCGGTACCATGGCTGCAACACCTCTTTCTTGCGTTGCAGGTTACTATACTCTTGAAGAAATTGATAAGCAGAACGCTTGTCAGAAAGCCGGCGAAATGGGTGACAGACTTACAAAGGGTCTTCAGGAACTCATTAAGAAATATAACCTTCCCTTCGTTGCTTTCAACCAGGGTTCAGTTTGCCACATTGATAC
>JAZUOA010000093.1:0-3580 GCA_045604445.1 Acutalibacteraceae bacterium | reverse complement strand
TTACAGGTATCCAGTGGGGTAAAAAAGAAGATAAGCTCGGTTGGATTGTTGGCGTAAACTGATTTATACATTATTTTACCTTGAAATTTAAGCTCCGCTTTTGCGGAGCTTCTTTTTTTGTTGCAAAAAAGGTAATAATATGATAAAATCAACAAAGCTTGTCAAAGGAGTGGGATTATGGCAGATAAAAAATATTCCAATGGTGAATTTAATAATGGTTTTTCAGCAGATGACAGCTATGATGTTTTGTTTGATTTAATAAAAAATGATGCTGAATTAAACAGAAAAATAAACGGTCCTGAGGAAATGGAATATGAGGATGTTTACAGCAGTTCCGAGCGTTCTTTTGATGAATATGAGGATGTTTACAGTAATTCCAATAAGGCTTTTGATGATTATGAGGATGTATACAGTAATTTAAGAGGAAATGATTCCTATCAGGATGTTTTCAGCAATTCTGAAAGTGATGTATATATCAGCAAAAATGATGTAATAAAATCCGGTGATAATGATGTTTATATCGGCAAAGCAAAGGTTTCATATTCTCAAAGTAAACGCAACACAGATGAATTTGAATTGCCATTGAAGCCTGTTGTGCCTTCTAAGCCTAAGCGCATTGAGCTAACCGGTGATGAAATATCTGATTTTGAAGAACGCCGCGGAGGTAACTCCAATAAAAAGAATAATAAAGCTGTGGTTATTATTGCGATAATACTTGCAATTATTATTGGTTTGGGTGGCTTTTTATTTGCTGCAGCAAATAGCGTAGTAAATAACTTTATTAAAGCAGAGCCTATTGAACATATTGAGAATGTTGATTCCCTCGCAAGTGATAAAAATGTCAGAAATATTTTGCTTATCGGCGCCGATAAAGAAAAAGGCGGAGCGTCCAGAAGTGATAGCATTATGATTGCTTCTGTTAATAAAACAACAGGTAGAATAACAATTTGTTCAATATTAAGAGATACACATTTAGATATTCCCGGAGAATGCGAAGCAAAAGTTAATTCTGCATATGCCTGGGGTGGCGCAAACCTTCTTGTTCAGACGATTGAAGAAAATTTCGGTATAAAAATTGATGACTATGCAACCGTAAACTTTGAAATGTTTACTGCTCTTGTAGATGGCCTTGGTGGTATTGATGTTGAGGTTACGGAGGATGAAGCCGATTATATAAATAACCGCCATAGATATGGCAAAGAAGAAAAACCCGACCATTTTGAATATGGTGAAAGCATTCATCTTAATGGTTATCAGGCTCTTTGGTATTCAAGGATTCGTAAGCTTGATTCTGATTTTATGCGCACTCAACGCCAACGAAAGGTGATTACTGCAATCGTTGAAAAGGTTAAGGGACAGTTAAATCCTTTAGGTGTGTTTGCTCTTGTTGGCACAGCTAAGGACATTGCGCCGTATATTGAAACCACTCTTTCTACTTCTGATTTTTATAGCCTGGCATTAAGCCTTGTGGGCTGTTTTACAAAATCCGGAGGCGAAATGGATAAGCTTCTTGTTTCTCAACAAATTCCTTTTGATGATACTTGGTGGTATTCTTCCAAATGGGATGGTTCAAGTATAAGCATAGACCTTGAAGAGAATAAACAGATGCTCTATACACTTCTTTATGAAGCCCCCGCTGAAACTGAAGAAACAACAGAGGAAAAATAATAGCATATTAAAAACAACTCCCTCATATATTTTCATAGAAGTATATGAAGGGAGTTAATTTTATGGATATTTCTTTAAAGCATGAGGAATATAAATTTTTAAAAACCGTAACAGATAATTCCGTTGAAGAATGTATTGAGGCGGATTTTTCCTTGCCGGAATATATGCCCGAAATTTTGCGTATTATAAAATCCGTTGCAGAGCCCAAGGTGGATTCATGCCGCCAGGTAGGTGAAAGGGTAACTGTTGACGGCACTTGTGAGTTAAGAATGATTTATACTGCTGAGGATGGTTGTATTTATAGCTTTTCTCAATCCCGCCCATTTACAAGGCATTGTGAAAGCTCTGTTTTTTCAAATGTAGTTGATGTTACTGCAAGGGCAGGTATTTCCTATGTTAACTGCAGGGCAACAGGAACAAAACGCGCAGAAATAAAAGCAGGGGTAAATATAAAAGTAACCGGATTTATTCAAGAAAGGGAGGATATTATATCCTTGGAGGAAAAGGGGTGCATTGAAGAAAAAAACGCCGTTTTAAAAAGTATGTCTTCAGGGTGCCGCAAAACACGCCGGTTTTCAATGAGCGACACGGTAAATGCTTCTGTTCCTTCTGCTTTTATAATAAGCACAAATGCCTGTGCTGTTTGCACTGATATTAAAAAAATCAGTAATAAAATAATGATTAAAGGGGAAGCAATTGTTGATGTGTGCTATGTAAACGCTAACGATAAAACTGTTACTGAGCATATTAAACATAATCTTCCTATAAACCAAATTCTCGAATTTGAGGGTATGGAGGAAAGGTACACGGGAAATGTATCGCTAAACGTATGCGCTCTTGATGTTATACAAAAAAATGAGGCCGATAGTTATGCAAATTCTTTTGATGTTTCTTTGGGAATTGATGCTTCTGTAACAATGTGGGAAGAAAAAGAGCAGATTGTTATTTGCGATGCCTATGCGGTAGGTGCTAATATAGATTTAAAGAAGCAACCTTATTATTTCTATTGCGTTTGCGACGAAATTAAAGACACTTATATTTTAAAAGAAAATTTCAAGGTAGCGGGTGAAGGTGTAAGCGCTATTGTTGATTGCCTTGGTGAGATAACAAGTGCTGAGGTTAAAGCAGAAAATTCGTTGCTGGCTGTGTGTGGTTCAATATCACTTTCCTTGCTTATAAGGGATACCTCGGGTAGTTTGACTTCTTTAAATAAGGTTATTGATTACCGTTATGAACGCAAATCAGATTCCGTTTGTGAAAACATTAGCTGCACACCTGAGGTTGTTTTAATGGGTGTTGATTGCAACGAAAACGGAAATAATAGTATAGATGTCCGTTGTGAACTTCGCATATCGGGTATGGTTTTTGAAAAAGTAACCGTTGATGCAGTAACAGATATAACTGAAAGCGAAGAGAAAATTGAACGAAAAACAAATGCAATAACTGTTTATTTTCCTGATAAAGAGGAAAGCCTTTGGTCTATAGCAAGGCGATATAACACAACTGTTGAAGCGATAGCCGGCGAAAATGAGCTTGAAGGGGAAACAACTGAAAATTTAAAAATTATTTTTATACCTGCTGTTTGATTTTTTTAAGCCTTAATGCTATAATCCACTAAGGCTTTTGGTATTTAAAAGAATTAAAAAAAATTCAATAAAACAGTTGATTTTTTTGAACTGTTGTGATATTATTATCAAGTCTATGTGTGCGTTGTTTCCAAAGCAACGGCAGTTAATGGCAACATTAAAGCTGGCGGTCCGCTGTTTATAGCCGATAAAAGCATAATGGCTTATCGGTTGTAGGATATGAACGCTTGAAAAAAATCGGAGGTTTATTATGGACGCATTAAAACTTATTGCACAGGACAGCCTTAAGGCTGAGAAGCCCGCTTTCAATGTAGGTGATACCGTTA
>JAZUOA010000092.1:0-21639 GCA_045604445.1 Acutalibacteraceae bacterium | reverse complement strand
CCCTTAATGTTTTTAAGCTTCGATATAACAACATTAAGAAAATCTGTGCTTTTAACAGTTATTGTAATATATATATAATCGCTTCCGTTTTTATCCTGGCGTGCATTAACTGAGTTAATCATAACGCGCATATCCGCAAGAAGCGTTGCCACATCTGCCATAAGCGCAACTCGCCTTTCGCACTCAAGTGAAAGACTTGCTTTAAACTCTTTTATACTGTTGGTTGAAAGCCAACGAGCGCTTACCCATCTTTCAGGTTCTTCGCAGGCTACAATATCCTTTGGCACATTTGTACAATCGCGCTTATGAATGGATACACCGTGGCCGCGGGTTATAAAGCCTATAATTTCATCACCGGGAATAGGCGCGCAACAACGGCTAAGCTTAATAAGGCAGTTATCCAAGCCTTCAACCTCAACGCCCTCACCTACTGCATGCTTTGTTGCTTTGCTGTCTGCAGTGATATTGATTTTTTCCGGCTGTTTAATGCTTGAAAGGCGATGGTATTCATCCCTTATATAAGGCATAACCTTTGAAATAGGTATTCCGCCGTAGCCTAAAGCAGCATAGAAATCTTCAACAGTAGAACATCTTTGGCGCTCCGCAAGCGTGGAAATAAGGTTTTCATATTCTTCCTCGGTAAAACGAATCTTATTGCGTTTTATTTCCCTATCCAATTCATTTTTACCTTCAGCAATATTTTCTTCTCTTCGCTCTTTCTTGAACCAAGCGCGAATTTTAGTTCTTGCGCTGCTTGTTTTAACAATGTTAAGCCAATCGCGACTTGGTCCTTTTCCGGGTTGAGATGATGTCAAAACCTCAATTATTTCTCCTGTTTGAACTTTATAATCAAGAGAAACTATTTTACCGCCAACCTTTGCTCCCACCATTTTTGTACCTACAGCCGAGTGAATAGCATAAGCAAAATCGATAACCGTTGAACCTACCGGAAGATTTATTACATCGCCTTTGGGTGTGAAAACATAAACCTCTTCGGAAACAAGGTCACTTTTAATTGTGGTAACAATATCTTTAACATCTTCTGCTTCCTGCTGGCTGTCGAGAAGCTGTCTGATCCAAGCAAGGCGCTCTTCAATTTTTTCTTTACCGTTTATACCTAACTTGTATTTCCAGTGAGCCGCAATACCGAACTCTGCTGTGTGGTGCATATCCCATGTTCTTATCTGAACTTCAAAGGGAATACCTGCTTTACCGAGAACCGTTGTATGAAGTGACTGATACATATTAGGCTTAGGCGTAGAAATATAATCTTTAAATCTGCCGGGAATAGGGGTAAACATATCGTGAATAATTCCCAAACAGTCGTAACATTCAATAGTTGAATTTACAATTATACGTACCGCATAAACATCATAGATTTCATCAAAATCTTTATTTTGAATATACATCTTTCTGTAAATGCCGTGAACACTTTTGATTCTCGCTTCCAGCTTTGCATCAGGCACAATCTCGCAAACTCTGTCGCCTATTTGCTTTTTTATTGTTTCGAGAAACTCTTTATGCGATTTACCTTGTTTCTCAAGAGAATCCTCTATTTCCTTGTATCCTATGGGGTCTAAAAAACTGATTGCCCTATCTTCAAGCTCTTCTTTAATTGCCCTGATACCTAAACGGTGGGCAATAGGTGCATAAATTTCTAAAGTTTCTCTTGCTTTATCTCGCCTTTTCTGAGCAGGCATAAAATTAAGGGTACGCACATTATGAAGCCTGTCAGCAAGTTTGATAATAATAACCCTTATATCCTCGCTCATTGCCAGGAGCATTTTCCTGACATTCTCTGCCTGTTGCTCTTCTTTATCCTTTATATCAAGCGGAACCTTACCTAATTTTGTTAAGCCATCCACCAAAGCAGTTATTTCAGGGCCGAACTCCTTACGAACCTCCTCAAGGGTGAGTTCAGTATCTTCAACAGTGTCATGAAGCATCGCCGCCGCTACAGATTGATAATCCATACCGTAATTCAAAACAATTGTTGCAACGGCAATAGGGTGGATAATATACGGTTCTCCCGAAGAGCGCTTCTGGCCATTATGATATTTATCTGCAATTTTAAATGCCTTTTCTATGAGCATAGCCTCTTTTTCAGAAAAAAGCCTTGAGGCTTGCTCTTTAAGCTCATCATACATAAGCTCAACACTCATATTTTCACTCATTATCCACACCACCCTATTTTGAGGCTTTTATAAATATCTCCGAATTTTCTAAAGCCGTTTTCACTGCCTGAGAAGGCAAAGAGTATTTTGAATTTTCATATTTAAGAATTCCTAAATCAGTTAACACATCAAGAGCTATTTTGCAACCGGCTATTTTTTCTTCAGTCAGTTTCAACCTTTTAGCCAGCGCTTCCTCGGAATAATCCCAACCACCATTAGCTTTAATAAATTTATATATACTACCGCAAAAATCCCTATCGATATTAACCTTCTCTTTTAATTCATCGCTGATTACGGTGTTTCTGCAAAATTCCTCATAATTCTGAAGGGAATCTATAACCTTACAATCATCAGTTGAACTGAATCTTATTGCTTTAACCTGAATACTAAGCTGTTGCCTTCCTTGGTATTCATTAGAGCCGATTTTAACAGCAATATCTACCATATCGCCGATTTTATATTCAAACTCTTCAATGCTAACCGAAAACAATATTGCACTGATTGTGTTATTTTTACGCCTTAACCCCAACCTTATATGTTTACCTGAACCAACGCTTTGAATCCCGATAATCTCCATATTAAAAAGGCCAAAAAGCGGTTGCGGATTTTCTGCACCAAAAGGCTCTAAAAGGTCTATTGAATTAAGAATATCAAGGCTTAATGAAGCAGGGTTAAGCTTGCAATCAATGTTAAGAACAGGAATGGGAGTTGCAAACTTTTGTGCATATTCATTCAGCTTTTCTCTGAAAGCCTGAATATCCCCACTTTTTATGCTCATACCTGCAGCAAGAGTGTGTCCGCCAAACTGAGTAAGTATATCCGAACAATATGAAAACGCGTCATAAAGGCTGAATCCCTCTATGCTTCTTCCGCTTCCTTTCGCATTTTCACCATTTTGGGAAATCACTATACAAGGCTTACCATATTTTTCAACAAGCCTTGAAGCTACTATTCCTATAACTCCCTGATGCCATTCTTCACCCGCAACAACGAGAACTCTGCTATATTTTATCCGTGGATTGCTTTCAATATACTCAATAGCTGTTTCAGTTATCTTTGATTCTATGCTTTGCCTTTCTGCATTCGCCCCCGATATTTTTTCTGCAAGTGCGCTTGCCTCATGCTCGTCATCGCAAAGAAGAAGCTTCAAAGCATCCTCAGCTGAACCCATTCTTCCCGCAGCGTTTATTCTTGGCGCAAGGCGAAAAGCAAGCCCGGAAGAATCAAGAGCATTCCCCGCACCGCTGACATCTAAAAGAGCTTTAATGCCTTTGCGAAGATTGCCATCAGATAAAGCCGCATTTATAAATGCCAGCCCGCTTCTTACTATAATTCTGTTTTCACCCTTCAGAGGAACAATATCAGCAACCGTACCCAAAGCAACAATATCGCCATATTCCTCTAATAGTTCATAACCTTCATTACCCTCAACGGCAGAAATAAGCTTAAAGGCAACGCCAACACCTGCCCACTCTGAAAAACCGCAATCCGAATCATTACGATGAGGGTCAACTACCGCTACAGCATCAGGAAGCTCCTCGCCTACGCGGTGATGATCGGTAACCACAACATCAATGCCCAGAGAATTCGCATAATCAATTTCTTCCAGGGCGCTTATGCCGTTATCAACAGTTATAATAAGCCCTGTGCCGCGCTCTTTCAAAATATCGATAGCATTTTTATTCATACCATAGCCTTCACTTGCACGGTTCGGAATATAGTAATCAACAGAGGCGTTCTTAGATGTTAAATACAAGTACATCAAAGCTGTCGATGTAACACCGTCAGCATCAAAATCGCCAAAAATCGTTATCCTTTCCCCGTTTTCCAAAGCAATGAGAATGCGTTCAACTGCTTTTTCCATATCAGGAAGTGCATAAGGGTCGATTAAATCGGCATCGTATAAAAAGCTTTCAATTTCAAACTCATCGGTCATTCCGCGAGCGCACAACAAAAAAGCTGCAAAAGGGTCAATCCCGCAGTTTTCTGCAAGGCTTGCCGCTATATCTTTGTTGCAATCGGAAACAACCCATTTCTTTCTACTCAAAAAATCACCCGATTATAATATTACAGCTTACATTATACCACTTAGAAATATATATTGCAATAAAAAATAAAGTGGATGCAAAAAAAGCACAGACAGCATAAAACAAGGGATTCCCACAGGATAATACCCGTAAGAATCCCTTAAGCTTGCCGGCTCTGCCTCGTTTTACTTATTTCCTAAAAAGAATTTTTCAACAACAGGGAGCAACAAAAAATCCGTCTTTTTAAACGCTGAACCATGGCCTCCATTTAAAACCATAACCTCTTCAGCGCCTGCAACTGATTTTGTTATTCTTCGGGAATGTCTACGCTTAATCATATCAAATTCACCGAAAACATTAAGAAAAGGAATCTTTAAAGCGGAAAGCTTTTTGTAGTTCAGATGAGGCTGACCAACCATTAAGCCTTCAATTTCTCGCCGCCTTATCATCTCTTTATCGCCCGT
Source organism: Acutalibacteraceae bacterium (assembly GCA_045604445.1). Lineage (GTDB taxonomy): Bacteria > Bacillota > Clostridia > Oscillospirales > Acutalibacteraceae > DTU089. The sequence continues at coordinate 16,974 of JAZUOA010000092.1, read as the reverse complement.
AACTGCAGCTTTAAGGGCATAAATTGCGTGATCCTTTATTATACCCAGTTGGTCAAGAGTTTTTGTTCCCCTTGTGTTAAGATTGGAACCGAAAACCGCAAGGCGCGTTACATATTCGGGATATGCAACCGCAAAACACATTCCCAAATTACCGCCATCGGAAAAGCCGCAAATCATAACCTTTTTAATATTAAGATAATCAAGTAATGCTTTCAAATCATCGCAAAACAACTCAAAGGTCAGTTTCTTATCACCCAAGGGCGTTTTCCCCGTTCCCCTTGTTGAAAAACGAATTATTTTAAAATATTCCGAAAGAGGCCTATATAAATCTCCTTCAAAGCAACGATAATCGCCACCGTTGCCATTCAGCATTACAAGCGCTTCTCCCTCAGGATTACCGCTTACATGGTATTCAAAATCTAAACCATCATAAGCAAAAAAGCCATAGTCTATTAAATTAACTTCTTTTTCCATTTTACACCTCAATAATATGGTCGCTTTGGTAATTGGTGTCAATTATTCTATACTCGCCGGTTTCTAGCCTTTTGTATGTGAACAAGCTATCTTTAAACACAAAGCCCTCAGGAAGCTTGATTTCGCCATAATTTCCCTCAGCTTTTTCAACATTAAGTATTATTTCGCCACCGATTCTTTCCCAGATAACGCTCACCTTACCGCAAGCAGTTTCATAAAATGCTTTTGCACTTGTAAGCTGTGGCACAAAGCAGGGCTCAATATTAACCTCCTTGCAGCTATCTCCGTAGGGGTTAACCTTTAAACCTGCAAAATACTCAATAAATATTGCAGAAATATCACCAAAACAATGATGATTAAGAGAATCAGGAAATTCACCATCAGGATGAAAATTTTCTGCTAAAGCTGTGTAACCTCGTTTTACCCAACAACCGAAGGAGGGATAATCCTGCCTTGCTATCATTTTATAAGCGAGGTCTGCCCTGCCATATTCACAGAGCACGCGAAAAATTGAAAGCACGCCTATGAAACCAAAATCAATATGCTCTCCATCTTTTTCAATTATATCTACAAGCACCTTAAAAGCCTCCGGCTTTTCGCTCTCATCAAAAACATCATAATAAATCGCCATTGACTGAGAGGTCTGGCATCTTCCCTTTGCAGCCATCGAACCAAAATCCACAAGATATTTTCTTACCGCAAAGCGCAAATCCTCATAAAGACTCGTGCAAAAATCCTTTTGCCTCTTATAGCCTAAAACCGAGAAAATATATGAAGCTTTCTTCATATTATCCATAGCCATAACCGTGTTTGTAAATTCAACGGGAGATTTTAAAACAGTAACAGGGCACCAATCACCTAATCCGTAAGCAATTGTTCCTCTATCCGAACGGCTTCTGTCAACAAAATTTGCATAACGGAAAATCGCATCGGCATTCTCTTCTAAAATTTCTTTATCTCCCCTGTATATATATGTCATATACGGCAAATTAACCAGCGCCGCGTCCCAAGCAGGGCCGAAGCCCTTGCCGTAGCCCCAGCTTCCTGTGGGCACAACACCGGGAATCATACCATCCTCACGCTGAGCCTTGCGGATATTCCTTAACCATTCTCTGAAGCTGTTTTCCGGGTTAAGATTAAGAAGCATCTGCCGGGCAGACATTGAAGCATCACCTGTCCATCCGTTTTTTTCGCGATGAGGGCAATCCGTAGGAAAATAATAGAAATTTGACAAGGTTGCATTACGAGCCATTGCCTGAAGCTTGTTAACAGTATCGTCAGAACAACGGAAGTTGCCGCGCTCTTCAAGAGCAGAGCTACAAACAATATATGTAAGCAAATCCCGGGTTGCCTGTTCTTCAGTAATACCTAAAACAACAACATATCTAAAGCCATGGTAGGTAAACTGAGGTTCAAAAATCTCCTCTCCTGCACCCTTGCAAATATAAATATCGCGTTGAGCAAATCCATCGGGATAGAATTGCACATTGCTTATATCAGGATTACCGTTTTCATCAAGGTATTCACCAAATTGCAAATCTATTTTTTGCCCTTTTTCGCCTTTGATTTTAAGGCGGATAATCCCTGCCGTGTCTATACCAAAATCATAGAGATATCCTACTTTTTCTTTTGAAGGAAAATCCGAAACCTCTCTTGCCATTCTTTTTTCCGGTCTGAAATCAATCATTTTGCATTTCCTGATTGCTACAGGCTTTAAATGCCTTAAGGAAACTATAGGCTCAGCTTGACAAAGCCGCCTTTCTCCCCGAGGGGTTTCGGCAATAAGAGCATCCGACCAACCATCATCAACGAATTTAATTTGTGACCAATCATCAATCTCTTTTGTTGCATCATAAAAGCAACCGCTTCTGAGATCATCAAAAACTACGGGTGACGGAGCAGTTTTAACCGTTCTGTTTGCCTCAATTATATCAATTGTGCCATCTGTGTTTTTCAATTCAATACAGAAAGCTACCCTTGGCGCTCCTCTGAAATCAGCTTTGTGGAAATCCCATATTTCTCCTCCGGGAGCATTCTGCATACCATTACCCAATTGGATACCCAAAACATTTCTGCCTTCTGCAAGGTATTGGGTTATATCATATTCATCATAATAAACAATATGATCGGGATTTGAAACATACGGCGCAAGGATACCTTTTGTTATTTTATGCCCGTTTATATACAGTTCATAAAATCCGGGTGTACCAATTGTAACCGTGCATTTCTCAGGAAGAGAATAAACAACAAAGGTTTTCCTGAAAAGCGGTGAGGGAACAAAATGGCTGAATTCAGAATAATCATAAGTTGCACAAATAAATTTATCGGAGAGCATAAAAACACCTCTTAAATATTCAACTGATTATATAATACCCCATGAAAAATCTATCTGCAATAGAAAAAATGAATAATGTGTTGATAATTTTTTGTTCTTTTAGTACAATAGAAGCATCATTTTTTTACAAGGTGAATATATGGAACTAAAAGAATATTTCACGGTTCTTTGCCGAGAAATTGCGGTAAAATTGAAAATAGACAGCCCTTCATTTAAGGTCCTTACATCAGGAAAGAAGAAAACCCAAACCGGTATTTTTGCATCCTTCAAGCAAGATAAGTTTGCTTTAAACATTCATTATATCGAAAGCGGCAGGGCAGCCTATGCCCAGCAAACTCTCTGGCTTTCATTTGTTATTGACAGAGAACCTTTAATGACTTTTTCGGTATATGATGTATTAACTGCTCTGCATCCCGAAAATTTAAATTGCTATACCTACACATATGTAGACTCTCAAGAGCTTATGAGAAGCTGCTTTGAAGAAATAAAAGAGCTTTTGTCTACGCTTTTGCCTGAAATAAACGAACTGTGTGAGGATGGCGTTAAAAAGAATGCGCTAATCTCATTACAAAAAGAAAAGCTCAATCAATATTTTGGAGATTCTTTCATCGAAAGCAGTAATTTAGTTAACGATAAAATGCAAAAGCTTATTTCTATGATGCTTTATAATTTTTTCCAGTATCAAATAGAAAGCGCCGTCGTTGGCGGTCAAGCCCTTTTTCACCAAGGCAAAGAGGAAAAGGCTATCAAATTCCTAAAAAAAGCAAAATATCGTTCAATATACGAAGATATCCTTTTAATTCACCTTGAAAAAGGTGGCAAAGCCCCCGAACCTTCAGAAACAGCAAAACAAGCCTCTGCTAATAGAGGTGTTGAACGGCACGGAGGAGGTAAAAAAGGCAGCATCAAATTTTTATTTAAAGCTTTACTTTTTACAATACCTGCGCTGGTTGCTTGCATATTGCTTTTTTTAGGGTTAGTTTTCGTTACATCTCAGGATGCGTTGTTTGTATACGGAATAAAAGAAAACTTAATTTTCCTGTGCTTTACACCTTTGCTTATAGGGTTTTCAATTGCCTTAAACCTTTCAAACCGCAGCAATAAAAAAGATAAGAAGATAACTAAAGAAACTATACAAAAGCCGCCCTTACCCCAATATGCAAAAACAATATTAAAATATTTCACCATTGCTGTTGAAACAGTAGCTCTTATTATTGTGTGGTCTTGCGTTAATTCCACCTTAGTGTTTTACGAAAACGGATTTTCATATTCAACCGATGATATCCCTCTTTCTAAAACATTCTGCGAATATGATTCAATAAATTACGCTGCAATAGTTGAGGGTTATTATTATGATAATAGCTTTCGGGAGGATCCGCATATTGTTTTAGTTACTAAAAGCGGTGAAAAGCTGGATTTATATAACTCTACTTTTTTCTCAACAGAAAAATTCGAAAAAGAAACCGTTCCTTTTCTGGCGGAAAAAGGAATCGAAACCAAATATCTGAAAACAATCAAATAAACAAAAAAGGGGATGTAAAAAAAGCGCAGACCGCACAAAACTAAATAAAGCAAGGGACTTTCGCAGGTTTCAAAGCCTGTAAAAGTCCCGATTTTTTATAAACACATAAATAAAGAGAATTATTTGTGTTTTGTGCTACAAACAAACCTCGCCACTCGACGTACCTTCGGGTAACCAAAAACACGGCTAAAGCCTTGTTTTTGCTCGGTTTGTTCGTTCTGAATCTTTTTTCCTATCCCCTAAAAATGCGCTGTAAAAATGCAAGTTTTTACAGCTAATTTATTTTACTCACCCCTAAACGCCTTTATTATTTCAACTGCATTTGCTTCGGTAATACCTGGCACGCTTACAAGCGCTTCTTTATCTGCTTTACCGATTGCTTCAAGGGTTTTAAATTTAATTATAAGATTTTTTGCCTTCTTTTCTCCAATACCTTTAATTTGTGTAAGGCTCTGAGTTAAAGCGGATTTTGTATGTTTTTTCCGATGGTATGCAACTGCAAAACGATGAACCTCGTCTTGAATATTTGTAACAAGCTGAAATGCTTTTTTCCTTGCATTAAAATCTATTCTGCCACCTGCAGTAGATATAGCAGAGGTTCTGTGCTTACTGTTTTTAACCATACCAAAAACAGGAACATCAATACTATATTCCTTTAAAAGCGGTAAAACTGCATTAACCTGCCCTTTTCCGCCATCAAGTAAAATAAGATCCGGTAACCTTGCAAAACCGAGGGTTTCGCCCTGCTCCTTATGCTTGTAATATTCATCAAACCTTCTTGCCAAAACCTCATTCATAGAGCGGTAATCATCCTGCCCCGAAAAACCTTTAATTGCAAATCGTTTGTATGCGCTTTTAAGCGGTTTCCCGTCCTTAAAAACAACCATACCTGCAACATTATCGCTTCCGCCGGTGTGAGAAATATCATAAGCCTCAATATATTCCGGGGTTTTTGCTAACCCTAACATAAGAGCAAGCTCTTCCAACGCTTCGCGGTTACGGTCGTTAACTCTATATTTTTCGGTTAATTTTTGGGAAGCGTTTGATTTACACATTTCAACAAGCCTTGCCTGAGTCCCCTTTTGAGGTATAACAACGCTTACACCTGCTCCCCTTTTTTCAGAAAGCCATTTTTCAATTACCTCTTTATCTGTAATTTCGCCATCTATTTCAATGCGGGGGGGAATTCTTCTGTTGAGAGAATAATATGAGGTTAAAAGCTCCGCTCTCATTTCAGGAATTTTATCCCCTTCATCGGTAAAGAAATGCTCGCTGCCCGAAAGCTTGTTATCGGAAAAATTAAGCACCGCAAAGCATGCCTTACCATCCATAACAGATATCGCAAAAACATCCTGTTCCTTATAGGTTGATGAAACAACTTTTTGATTACTTCCAAGCTTTTCTATGCTTTTTATTGTATCCCTTATATTTGCAGCGCGTTCAAATTCCAAATTTTCAGAAGCCTCTTCCATTTCGGCTGTTAATCTTTTTATAGTTTCCTTGCTTCCGTTTTTCAGGAATTCCAAAGCTCTTTCAACATTTAAAGCATATTCGCTTTGCTTAAGCTTTCCTGAGCAAGGTGCACAGCAAAGCCCCAAATGGTAATTAAGGCAAGGTCTGCCCTTTCCCGTATCCCTTGGAAAAACCTTTGTGCAAGTTGGCAGCTTAAATACTTTCTTTGCTTCTTCAACGGCTTTTGTAACAGAAAAACCTGCGGTGTAAGGACCTATATAATCAGCGCTTCCATCATCCTTTTGAAGAACTGCATATATATTACGCCAATCACCTTTAGTTACCTTAATATAACTGAAGCCTTTATCATCTTTTAACAAAATGTTGTATTTAGGCATATTCTGTTTAATGAGGCTACATTCCAGAACTAATGCTTCAAACTCGCTATCAGTGAGGATGTAATCAAAATCCTCAACATTTTCAACCATTTTTCGAACCTTGTTTAAATGCTTCTCCTGAGAGCCGAAATATTGGCTTACTCTGTTTTTCAACGCTTTAGCCTTACCGATATATATAATTTCACCTTTTTGGTTTTTCATAATATAAACGCCGGGCGAAAGAGGCAATTTATTTGCTTTATCTTTTAAACGCCTGAGCCTTTGATTCATCTTCTCACCACCTTTAAAATAAAAATAAGCGGTAAAGATTACCTTTACCGCCTTTTTGCTGAATTTAATCTACAAAGCCATTTTCTACGAGAGCAACAAGTGCGTTAACTGCCTGCTCCTCATCAACACCGCCGGCTGTGATGCGAATTTCGGTATCGCCCATAATGCCGAGGGAAAGAACACCGAGAAGGCTCTTTGCGTTAGCTTTCTTTTCATCCTTCTCAAGCCAAATTGAAGATTTGAACTCATTAGCTTTCTGAATAAAGAAAGTTGCAGGGCGAGCGTGAAGACCAACCTGATTTTTAACTGTTACATCTTTACTAAACATAATATTTCTCCCACATTCAAAAAAATTAAATTTCTTACTGTGTGTTTGCGCAATTCTGCTAATCACTTACTATATTATATCACCAATTTCAGTTTAGTCAACGCGAAAAATAATAATTCGGATGGAATACTAAACCTCAGCAAATTTCGAGATTGTGATTTGTGCATTTTTACTACAATTATTTGCGCTTATTATTAAACTTGAACAATAATTTATTTTGTATTTTTAAGCCCTTCAAGAAACGCCTTTTCCTTTTCATCAAGCACAGCTTTTTCCAAAAGCTCCGGTCTTCTTTCCAAAGTGCGCTCTATAGCCCTTTCCTTTTGCCATTTTTTTATATTAGCATGGTGACCTGATGTCAAAACCGCAGGCACTTCCCTACCAAGCCAAACAGGAGGTTTTGTATACTGCGGATATTCCAAAAGCGAGGAATAGTGGCTTTCACCTATAAAGCCCTCAGGTGCAGAAAGCACACCCGGAAGCATCCTTGCAATACCATCCGCAAGAATCATAGCAGGCAATTCGCCACCTGTTACAACATAATCCCCGATTGAAATTTCTTCATCAACAATTTCATCAATAACTCGTTGGTCAACGCCCTCATACCTACCGCAAAGTATTGCGATATTATCCTTCTCTGATAGCTCCTTAATCCGCTCCTGCGTCAAGGTTTTTCCGCAAGGGGACATATAAATAAAATGCGGCTTTGTACCCGCTTCGGCACACACCTTTTGAAAGCAGTTATAAATAGGCTCTGCCATCATCAGCATACCTGCACCGCCACCGTAAGGAGTATCATCAACCTGATTATGCTTATTTATTGCGAAATCGCGAATTTGGTGAAAATTTATTTCAACCTTACCTGTGTCCCTTGCTCTTCCGATTATGCTTTCGCTCATTACAGCCTCGCACATATCCGGAAAAAGAGTTAAAATATCAATCCTCATCAAAAAGCCCCCTAAGCGGTTTAATATAAGCTTTATTCTCTGCAACATCGCAACTTTTAACAACATCCTTTATTGCAGGAATAAGCACCTCTTTGTTATCAGGCGTTTTAATATACCAAATATCATTAGCAACACCCGTGTCAACATCAGTAATTTCACCATAACAAATGCTCTCATCATCTGCATCAAGCACTGAGCAGCCTATGAGCTCTGAAACAAACCATTTTCCCTTAGGTAAATTAACATCGCTACGCTTCATATAAAGCACTGTGTTACGAAGAGCTTTAGCCTCTTCAACAGTATTAACCCCCTCCAGCTTAAGAACGGCAACATTGCCATGAGGGCGGCAAGCAACAACATTATAGCTTTTTGTACCCTTATCGTTACCATAGAGCGTTTTAAACTTTTTAACGAACTCAGGCGAATCGCACCAAGGGTTAAGGCGCACCTCCCCCTTAATTCCATGGGTGCTTACTATTTGCCCGATTTCAAGATAATCTTTAATCATAAATACTCCAAAAATTAAAAGAAAGATTGATTTTAAACTCTGAAAATGAAATTACAAACCGCAGGGTATATACCACTTCATAAAGCAACTAAAAAAGAAAAACACCTTATACCACAAACAGAGTACAAGGTGTTCTCGTTTTTCTTTTTGTTCTGCGCTAAATACTCTAACGCATAAATTAGTCGATATCGACTTGTACTTTTACATCTTTACGAATAGCAGCTGCGCGCATAACAGTGCGGATTGCTTTAGCAATTCTACCCTGTCTGCCGATTACCCTGCCCATATCATCAGGACCAACATGAAGATGGTAAACAATTACACCTTCCTCATTAGGTTCATCAACAGTAACCTCAACTGCTTCAGGAGCATCTACAAGCCCTTTAGCAACTGTTTCAAGTAATTCTTTCATTGCGGTCACCTTTAATTACTTAATGATATTCTGCTTTTTGAGAAGAGCACGAACAGTATCAGTAGGCTGAGCACCGTTCTGAATCCATTTAGTAACTTTTTCTGCATCGATTTTTACCTCTGCAGGCTCGCTTGTGGGGTTGTAGTAACCAACTTCTTCGATGAAGCGGCCGTCACGAGGATAACGTGAATCAGCAACTACTACACGATAGAAAGGTGCTTTCTTTGCGCCCATACGGCGAAGACGAATTTTTACTGCCATTTTAATTACCTCCGAAAAGTTAAATAATAATAAACTGATTTATATTAAACACCAAAGTGTTTAAAAACTTACATTGGGAAGCCGCCCATTCCACCGGGCATACCGCCACCCATTCCGCCGCCCATGCCCATTCTTTGCATACGCTTCATCATTTTTTTGGAGCCTTTTCCGTTAAGCTGTTTATAAAGCTTTTGCATTGAACGGTATTGGTTAAGAAGTCGGTTAACATCTTCAACCTTCATTCCGCAACCTGCGGCAATTCTGCGTTTACGAGACGGATTGATTATATCAGGATTTTCGCGTTCCTTCATAGTCATAGAACGGATAATTGCCATTGTATAATCGATTTGCTTATCGTCTACATCTGTATCTTTGAGTTTTTTTCCGATACCGGGAATCATTGAAATAATATCCTTCATCGGACCCATTTTCTTCATTTCTTCAAATTGCATAAGCATATCATTAAGGTCAAGCTTATTCTCTCGCAGCTTCTTTTCCAGCTGTTCCGCTTTTTTCTCATCAAGGGCGGTTTCTGCTTTTTCTATAAGAGAAAGCACATCACCCATTCCAAGAATTCGGCTAGCCATTCTATCAGGATGGAAAACATCTAAATCCTGAAGTTTTTCACCGACACCGATAAACTTAATCGGCTTACCTGTAACAGCTCTTGCTGAAAGCGCCGCACCACCGCGGGTATCACCATCAAGCTTTGTAAGAACAAGACCATCAATACCTAATGCTTCATTAAAGGAAGAAGCAACAGTAACCGCATCCTGACCCAACATTGAATCGATAACAAGAAGAATTTCGTGGGGCTTAACGCTTGCTTTAATATCTTTAAGCTCCTGCATCAGCTGTTCATCAATATGAAGACGGCCTGCAGTATCAAGGAAAACATAATCATAGCCATTATCTTTAGCAATTTTAATTGCTTCGGAAGCTATTTTAACGGGATTTTCTGTACCCATTTCAAAAACCGGAACACCGATTTGTTCACCTACAACCTGCAACTGTTTAATAGCGGCAGGGCGGTAAATATCGCAAGCAACAAGCAAAGGTCTGTGACCCTGTTCTTTGAGCCTTAAGGCAATTTTCGCACTATGGGTTGTTTTACCTGAACCCTGAAGACCGCACATCATAACAACAGTTGGCGGATGAGCTGCAGATGCAAGCCTTGCCTGAGTGCCACCCATAAGGGCAGTAAGCTCTTCGTTTACGATTTTTATAACCATCTGCGCAGGAGTAAGGCTTTCCATAACCTTTGCACCTATTGCGCGCTCGGTAACTGTTTTAGTAAAATCCTTGGCAACCTTATAGTTAACGTCTGCCTCTAAAAGTGCAAGCCGCACCTCGCGCATAGCATCGCGAACATCAGCCTCGGTAAGGCTACCCTTACTTTTTAATTTTTTAAAGGCATTGTCAAGCCTGTCGGAAAGACCTTCAAAAGCCACGGCACGACCTCCTTTTACTCATCAAGGGAACTGATAACTGACCTCACCCGGACAATTTCATCATTGACTTCTCTTGATAAGGAAACATTCATATTATAGGTATTTATTGCATCTATGCTTTCTTTTATGGCATCTAAGGCTTCGTTAACCTTGCGGGCACGCTCTGCAAAACCAAGCTTTTTTTCCATATCGAAAAGCTGGCATTCAGCGCGCTTAACTGCATCGCGAACACCTTGCCTTGTAATACCTTCATTTTGAGCAATTTCGGAAAGTGAAAGGTCATCATTATAATAATACTCGATAAATTTGCGCTGATTATCGGTAAGCATTTCACCATAAAAATCCGCAAGCAAAACAACATCAAGATTTTTTGCCATAATGACTCTCCTTCCCCATAAAAATAGCTCAACTGTAAAGATATTCAACTTTACAGTTGAGCATTATAACAGAGCAACGTATATTTGTCAAGGGTTATTTTAATATTTTTATAGCCCTATATTGTTTAGGATAAACAAATCAATTTTACTCCAATATTCTGATTCATCTGTTTCGCGGTTTTTAGCGTGATTTCCATTCTGAATAAAAACTTGTTCGCAGTCATCTGAAGAGCAAGCCTCAAAAATATCGTTGCTTTGAATTACAGGAACCGCCTCATCATTTTCGCCATGAATATAAAGGATTGGTAACCTCGTTTTTCCAGCCTGCAAAACAGTGCTTGCTTCTTTAAAATTCCATCCCATTTTTGATTTACAGATTAAAGATGAAATGTTAAGAACAGGAAAACGAGCAACAACAGGCATTTTTTCCAGATATTCCCCAAAAACATCCCAAACAGAAGCATAGCAACTATCTGAAACAGCTACCCTGACATTTTCGGGCAATTCTTCGCCTGCCGCCATTGCAACAGCTGACCCCCCCAATGATACGCCAAAAAGCACTATTCTCGCATTTTCATTTTTTTCTATTATATATTCGCACCATTTAACAATATCAAGCCTATCTTCCCAACCCATTGAAACAGTTTTTATTTCCGTTTCACCGTGGCCTCTTAAATCAGGTAAAAGTATATTAAAGCCCAAATCATAAAAGTGCTTAGCATATTCACCCATAGAAAGAGAGCTTTCACCATATTGATGGCAAATGATAATGTAAGAATCAGAAATATTTTTATTTTTAATTTCTAAAGCGTGAAGCCCTTTACCATTTTCAGCCTCAATAAAAACACTTTGTCCATCTTGAGCCAACCATTCTTTTTCAATTTGGCTAATATTTAACCCTTCTTTACCGTAAGAATACTTATAAAAAGATTCAGAGCCGTTTTTCGAAAGAAATGAATTTGTTAAAACAAAAGCAAAAACTACATCAGCAACAAACATTACCGCAAGAACAAGAGCAAAAACGCAAATAACTTTTTTCTTTGTTATTTTAAAGGTAATACGGGATAAAAAGGAAACGGAAGCAGAGCCCTCATCCTCAATAACAGAAACATTTTCATTTTCAATAATATTTTCTTCTGACATTTATAATCACCTGCCAAATATTTTCGACCACATTTTAATATATATTATATTGTATAATAGCACAACAAAACCTATAAAATCAATGGAATAAAGCAAATTTGGCAAATACACCAGTATCCTTATTGACATGAAAATAGGATTGGTATATAATGCTCCTCAAATAAAACTCGGAGATGTGTTATGGGTATAATTGAAATAATTCTTTTAGCAGTCAGCCTTTCGATGGATGCCTTTGCAGTTGCTCTTTGCAAGGGGCTTGCTCTCAAAAAAATCGATTTAAAATCCTGCCTTATTGTTGGCGCCTGGTTTGGAACCTTCCAAGGGCTTATGCCCCTTATCGGTTACCTTTTAGGAAGCACCTTTGCCGATAAAATAACCTCAATTGACCATTGGATTGCTTTTGTGCTTTTAGCCATTATAGGCGGCAATATGATTAAGGAATCTTTCGATAAGGATGAGGAACATGTTAATTGTTCTTTAGGCGCTAAAACAATGCTTGTTATGGCAATTGCAACAAGCATCGACGCGTTAGCTGTTGGCGTAAGCTTTGCTTTTACAGATTTTGAACCTGATTGGTTTGTTTATATAGCCTTTGTTCTTATTGCAGTTATAACTTGCACACTTTCCTCTATCGGTGTTAAAATCGGTAACATTTTCGGAACAAAATACAAAACAAAAGCTGAGCTTGCAGGCGGAATTGTTTTAGTTCTTTTAGGTTTAAAAATCCTGCTTGAAGGATTAGAAATTATTAAATAAACAGGTGTATTCAGTTTTCGCTGAATACACCTGTTTTTTAACATTATTTAAAGTACTTAACAGCTGCTTTAAACATTTGAATATCATAGTTACCGGGAACATTTTTATAAAGCCCGTCACCAATACGCTCACTGTGACCCATTTTACCGAATACTCTGCCATCAGGAGAAGTAATACCCTCAACAGCAAACATTGAATCATTTGGATTAAAGTGAACATCAACCGTTGCATTTCCGTTAAGGTCAACGTATTGAGTTGCAATCTGTCCATTTTCTGCAAGCTTTCTTATAAGTTCTTCGCTTGCAAGGAAACGACCTTCACCGTGAGAAATCGGAACATTATAAATATCTCCAACCTCTGTAAGCGCCAACCAAGGAGATTTGTTAGAGGCAATTCTTGTTCTAACGATTCTTGATTGATGGCGTGCAATTGTATTATAGGTAAGAGTGGGGCAGTTTTCATCTGTATCAATAATCTTACCATAGGGTACAAGTCCGAGTTTAACAAGCGCCTGGAAGCCGTTACATATACCGCACATAAGGCCATCACGGTTATCAAGAAGGTCTGTAACGCCATCTTTTACCTTTGCATTACGGAAGAATGCAGTAATAAATTTAGCAGAACCATCAGGTTCATCACCACCGGAGAAGCCACCGGGAATAAAAATCATTTGTGCATCTTTAAGCTTAGTTGAGAACTCTTCAACGCTTGCAGTAATATCTGCAGAAGAACGGTTCTTAATTACAATGATTTCCGGTTCTGCCCCTGCATCGCGAACTGCCTTTGCACTGTCAAATTCGCAGTTAGTTCCCGGAAAAGCAGGAATTAAAATCTTAGGCTTAGCCACCTTAATTGCGGGAGCCTTACGCTCTGTAGCAGAGAATGAGAAATTCTCAACAGGTGTATTAGTATCAGGGATATTACAACTATAAACGCTTTCGAGCTTATCCTCATAAATCCCGAGAACCTCTGTTAAATCAAGGGTCTCTGCGCCATAAGAGAATATAGCCTTATCTGTAACGGTACCGATAAATGTTGCATCCGTAATATCTTCAGTTGTTTCAAGAAGGAAGGTTGCATAGTTATATTTGAATATATCTGCAACGGTTAAAGCAGAATCGAATTCAAAACCGAAGCCGTTACCAAAAGCCATTTTCATAACTGCTTCTGCAATACCGCCCATACCGGGTGTGTAGCAGGAAACTGCTTTGCCCTCACGAAGAAGAGCGCATACCTTATCAAATACTTTGAGAAGTGACTCAGTTTCCGGAAGACCGTTTTTATCAAATTCGGGAGCAATAAGGTAAACCTTGTTACCGGCTTTTTTGAATTCGGGAGAAACAATATCTTTAACCTTTTCGGTTGTAACTGCAAAGGAAACAAGCGTGGGAGGAACATCCAAATCTTCAAATGTACCACTCATTGAGTCCTTACCGCCGATAGAACCTATACCAAGATTTTTCTGGGCTTTAAAAGCACCAAGAAGAGCTGCAAGGGGTTTACCCCAACGCTTACCATCTTTACCAACTCTTTCAAAATATTCTTGGAATGTAAGATATACATCTTCGAATTTTGCACCTGTTGCAATAAGCTTACAAACAGATTCAACAACTGCAAGATAAGCACCATGATAGGGGCTCTTTTCTGTGATAAAGGGATTGTAACCCCATGACATAAGAGAGCAATCGTCTGTATGCTTTTTCTCAACAGAAATTTTCTGAACCATCGCCTGAATGGGAGTAAGCTGATTTTTACCACCAAAGGGCATAAGAACGGTGCCTGCACCAATGGTTGAATCAAAACGTTCAGAAAGACCACGTTTTGAGCAGATATTAAGGTCATCCGCCATAGCTTTGATGTTTTCTGTAAAGCTACCGCTGATTTCTTTATCATATGATTCGGGCTTAACTGTGTTAACATCAACATGTTTGTCAGCACCGTTGGAGTTGAGGAAATCGCGACTTATATCACAGATAACCTTACCATTCCAATGCATAACAAGCCTTGCTTCTTCAGTAACAATTGCAACGGGGCAAGCCTGAAGATTTTCTGTTGCAGCAAGCTCAAGGAATCTGTCAACATTTTCTTTTTCAACAACAACTGCCATTCTTTCCTGAGATTCGGAAATAGCAAGCTCTGTACCATCAAGGCCCTCATATTTCTTAGGAACTGCATTCAGGTCGATTTTAAGCCCATCTGCAAGCTCACCGATAGCAACGGAAACACCGCCTGCACCGAAATCGTTGCAGCGTTTAATCATTCTTGTTGCTTCTTTATTTCTGAAAAGTCTCTGAAGCTTTCTTTCTTCGGGAGCGTTACCCTTTTGAACTTCTGCTCCGCAGGTTTCAAGGGATTCCGCGGTGTGTGATTTGGAAGAACCTGTTGCACCGCCACAGCCATCGCGACCTGTGCTGCCGCCGAGAAGAATAACTACATCACCTGGGTCGGGACGCTCACGGCGAACATTCTCCTGAGGAGCTGCCGCAACAACTGCGCCGATTTCCATACGCTTTGCAGCATAGCCCGGATGATAGATTTCATCAACAATACCTGTTGCAAGACCTATTTGGTTACCGTAAGAGGAATAACCTGCCGCTGCAGTTGTAACGATTGTTCTTTGAGGAAGCTTACCCTTAATTGTTTCGCTAACCGGCTTTAAGGGATCTGCCGCACCTGTAACACGCATTGCACCATAAACATAAGCACGACCTGAAAGAGGGTCACGAATAGCGCCACCAATACAAGTTGCAGCACCACCGAATGGCTCAATTTCTGTAGGATGGTTATGTGTTTCATTTTTGAAAAGAAGGAGCCAAGGCTCGCTTACACCATCAACATCAACGTTGATTTTAACAGTACAAGCGTTAATTTCTTCTGATTCATCAAGCTTATCGAGCTTTCCGTTTTCTTTAAGATATTTAACTGCAACGGTTGCCAAATCCATAAGACAGATGGGTTTTGTTCTTCCAAGCTCTTTTCTTGTTTCAATGTATTCATCATATGCGCTTTGAAGAAGCTCATCTTCAAAAGTAACGCTGTCAATAACAGTAAGGAATGTGGTGTGACGGCAATGGTCTGACCAATATGTATCAATCATTCTGATTTCTGTTATTGTGGGGTCACGGTCTTCAGATTTGAAGTAATCCTGGCAGAATGCAATATCGTCCGCATCCATTGCAAGACCGAAATCCTTAACGAACTGCTCAAGACCCGCCCTATCAAGCTTAATAAAGCCATCAAGAGTCTTAACCTCTGTAGGAATGTCATACTGCATCTCAAGGGTTTCATATTTTTCAAGAGTTGCTTCTCTTGCTTCAACAGGATTTATAACATGTTTTTTAATTTCTGCAATATCTTCGTCAGAAAGGTCACCATAAAGAGCATAAACTTTTGCGCTCTTAATTGTGGGGCGGTCTCCCTGAGAAATAATCTGAATACACTGTGCCGCAGAATCTGCCCTTTGGTCAAATTGACCGGGCAAAAATTCAACTGCAAAAACAGTTGCACCCTCTAAATCAACCTCGCCTGTTGCAATATCAAGCTGAGGCTCAGAGAAAACTGTTTTTATTGCATAGTTAAAAAGCTCTTCTGTAATATTTTCTGCATCGTAGCGGTTTATTACGCGAACATCAGTGAGATTTTTAATACCCAAAAGTGTACGAGCGTCACCTAAAAGAGCTTTTGCTTCGTGAGCGAGCTCCCTTTTCTTTTCTACATAAACTCTATATACCATTTCTTAATCCTCCAAGCCTCTTAATCTTTCAAAACTGCAAGAGCCTTTGCACCAATATCGTTACGATAAAAAGCATTAGCAAAGCTGATTTGTTTTACAAGCGCATAAGACGCTTTAACTGCATCTTTAAGATTTTCTTCTACTGCAGTTACACCTAAAACGCGACCACCATTTGTGAGAAGCTTACCATCTTTAAGTGATGCACCTGCCACATAAACATTCCCGCTTATTTTTTCAGGAATATTCATTTCGAAGCCTTTTTCATAGCTTACCGGGTAGCCATTAGATGCCATAATTACGCAACAAGCACTTTTTTCACTGAATTTCACTTCAGTTTCGGAAAGTGTACCATTGGTAGTTGCTTTCATAATAGTCAACAAATCGCTTTCAAGAAGAGGTAAAACAACCTGAGTTTCAGGGTCACCAAAACGGCAGTTATATTCAATAACCTTGGGTCCGTTGGGAGTGAGCATAAGTCCGAAATAAAGGCAACCTTTAAAGGTTCTACCTTCTTTATTCATTGCATCAATTGTAGGAAGGAAGATTTTTTCCATACATTCTTCTGCAACTGCTTTTGTATAGTATGGGTTGGGAGCGATTGTACCCA
>JAZUOA010000091.1:0-17571 GCA_045604445.1 Acutalibacteraceae bacterium | reverse complement strand
CTATCCTCGTTGCAGTTGCAGTTCCGATCTACTCAGCTGTTACAGCAAACGCAAGAAAGAAAACTTGTATCGGTAACCAGAGAGAAATCGTTTCCTCAGTTGGTAACTGGTTAATGCTCAACGAAAAAGCAACAGTTGCTGGTAGCTTCGATATTACAAACACTAATGGTGTTGGTGCATTCGCAGCTTCTGCAACAGGTCTTGATGCAGACGATTACACAGCTATCAAAGCTGGCTTCAAAACTATTCCCTTCTGCCCCGAAGATGGCAACGCTATCACTGTTACTATCACAGCTAACAATGCAACAACAAACCCCGGTGGTTTCTCAACAGTTGCTACAGAGTGCGATAACGCAGAGCATCTTCTCGAAACAAACGACTAATTCTAAATAGTTTATAAAAGCTCTCCGGTTCGCCGGAGAGTTTTTTTGT
This sequence comes from Acutalibacteraceae bacterium, assembly GCA_045604445.1. GTDB lineage: Bacteria > Bacillota > Clostridia > Oscillospirales > Acutalibacteraceae > DTU089. The sequence goes on along the minus strand of JAZUOA010000091.1, from coordinate 17,139 downwards.
TAAAGGTCTTTACTTTTATATATTTATATGGTATTATATTCCTGCGAAAGTTTCGATAAATTCTCGAAAATGAATAGGAGTGTTTAAGATGTTTTCTTTTCTGAAATCTAAAAAGGGCTTTACTCTTGTTGAACTTATGATTGTTGTTGTTATTATGGCTATTCTTGTTGCAGTTGCTGTTCCGATTTATTCCGCTGTTACAGCTAATGCAAGAAAAAAGACTTGTATTGGTAACCAACGCGAAATCATCGCTTCCGTTGGTAACTGGTTGATGCTTAATGAAAAAATCAATATTTCCGGTGAATTTGATATAACAAATTCTGATGGAGTTGGTGCATTTGGTGCCCTTGAGAACGCAACCGGAATCAGTGCTGCTGATTTCGAACAGATTAAGGGCTGCTTTAAAACAATACCTTTCTGCCCTGATACAGCCGGAGTTGTTACTGTTGAAATTGTTACAGCTAATTCATCACTTCCCGGTTCATTTGCTACCTGCACAACATCTTGCACCGTTGGTGATCACGTTCTTCCTGTTAACGCATAATATTTATAAATTTTTTTAGCAGTTGCTTTGCAACTGCTTTTTTTGTTGAAATTCTTTTATGGGTGTGGTATTATATAAAAAGAGGTGATTTAATGTTATTCAGATTATTAACATCGAATAAGGGTTTTACGTTTATGGAGATTATGACTGTTGTTGTAATTCTTGCGGTTCTTACTGCTTTTGCTGTTCCGCTTTTTAATGCCGGATTGCATGCGCAGAAGGTTAAAGATTGTAATAGCCAACGCACAGTTATTCAAGGAGCTGTTCAAGAAGCTATGACCGGTATGATGGATAACGGTAGAAGCCAACCTCGCATTTATTTTGAAAAAATTCAGGATGACCATGAAGGCACTTTGCCCTCAACTCTTTCAGCCATCGCGCAGAAAAAGGTTACTGACGGCGATATTGGTTGCAAAAATTGCCTTGTGCTTATAAAAGACCAGGAGATTCCGGGAAAAATAGCTTTTACCTTGGGCGATCTTCGTGGTGGATACCGCGACACGAATACTTATCCGGAATATCGCGATGGTTGCGATTGGGGTTATTATCTGAAAAAAGAAAAATATAAAGATGTTAAATTCTATGTTTTTCTTGCTAACGAAGAGATACCCGTTTGCCCCTTTGCAGATTTTTCTGATACAAAAACGGAAAATGACTATTATTATTATATTTTTGAAGATGGTAGTGTGTATTGCTCTTGCGCAGATTGCAATGAATAACATTTGGAGAGTAGCTATGAAACTTAATGAGAATTTTGTTTATAAATCTATAGCAGGTCAGCCGGTAGTTGTGCCGGTTGGCGATGCTGCAAAGAAAATTAACGGCATAATTTCCCTTGTTGGTCCTGCCGAAACAATTTGGAAGGCTCTTGAAGCAGGGAAAAATTATGATGGCATTGTTGATGATATTAAAGCCGAATTTGATGCTGATGAGGAAACTATAAAAAAAGATTTGGATAACTTCCTTGAAAAACTCAAGGGATACGGTATTCTTGAATAGAGTGAGTATATTTTGAAACTTAAAGTTGCAGATTTAATTGTTGAAATAGATGTAAAACACGAACCGCTTTTATCTCGGGTTAAGCCCTATGCTTATACCGGAAACGATGAAGCGGATATCGTTTTTACAGTAAGCGAAAAATACTATGAGGATAGGCAAAAGGAAGCATCTCATCTTTCTTTAGGCGAATGCGAATACTTGTGGAGCGGCGGTTTCTTTTACGAACGCTTGACAAATTTTTCAGGTATGATGCTGCATGCCTCTTGCGTTGAATATGAGGGAAAGGCTTATTTGTTTTCGGCTCGTTCCGGAACGGGTAAATCTACTCACACCCATTTATGGTTGAAGCATTTACCGGGCTCCAGAATTATAAATGATGATAAGCCGGCAATTAGGCTTGTTGATGGCGTTTATTATGCATATGGTACTCCTTGGAGCGGTAAAACTGATGAAAGCGTTAATGAGGGTGTTGAAATAGCCGGCATTTGTTTCCTTTCTCGCGGAGAAAATGCCATAAAGCGTATACCCGGAATTAAAGCTTTGAAGCCTTTTATGGATCAAACGGTGCGCCCTTCTGAAAAGGAGCTTATGGCGAAAATGCTTGAAACACTGAACGGAGTGTTGAGTGATATTCCTATTTATGAAATGACTTGCGATATTTCTGAAGAAGCGGTAAGAACTGCTTACAATGGTATGAAGTTGTAAATTTGTTTAATATATCAAGGAGTTTTCTACAATGGCAAAAAAAGATAAAAAGAAAAACAAGAAAGTGTTTTTAATAATACTTTGTGTGTTGCTTGCAATTTGTATAGGTGCTTTTGCGGTTGGTTTTAATTATTGGCAAAGCCTTAAAGAAACACCACCACCGGTTGAAGATACTTTAACCTATGATTTTGACGATGAAACCCAAGCTGAGGTTCTGGAGGATGACCCTGAGTTTGATAAAATTTTTGAAGGCAATGCCTCTGAATTTAAGGCGGCTATCAAAGAATGGGCAACTAATGACGGAGATATTATGTATAGCAAGGATGTTATAAATGTTCTTTGCATTGGTGTTGATACGAGAAATAAAAATACGATTTCAGGCCTTACAGACTCTATGATTATTGTTTCCATCAATACTGTTAAAGGCACTATTACCATGACATCCATAATGCGCGATAGCTTCGCTTATTTAGAATCACCCGATGGCGGTGGAACATTTAATAAAATAAATTCAGCATTTCCGTTTTACGGTATAGATAGCCTTATTAACACTATTCAAGACCATTTTAAAATAAAGATAGATGGTTATGCAATGATTAACTTTGCTTTCTTTAAGGCTGCTATTGATAAATTGGGTGGTGTAACTGTTCCTGTTCAGGAATATGAAGCAAGCTACATAAATAAGGTGTATGGATTTGATGTAGAAGCCGGTTCCGCAGTTAATCTTAATGGTGATGAAGCTCTTGGCTTCTGCCGCAGTCGTAAATGCGATTCTGATGGTGATGTTAGCAGAACACGCCGCCAAAGGCAGGTTATGGTTGGCCTTTTGCAAAAAGCTGCTCAAATAGAAACATCTGAAATAACAGGATATATAAAAACATTTTTACCTTACCTTGAAACAAACTATAGTGAGGCAGATCTTGTTTCATTGGCAACTAAAGCTGTTGTAGGCGGTTGGGCTAAATTTACTGTTCAACAAATAGTTATGCCTGATGAAAACTCGCGCGAGTCTCATTCAGGCTCAACATGGTATTGGGCGGTTGATTACCCTCTGGCTGCTCAAACTCTTCAAGAGGCAATATACGGTGAATCAAATATAACCTTGGATGAGGACAGGGTTTCACCATTGGATTTGAATTAAAAAAATAAAACTATCGGCAATTGCCGAGAGTTTTATTTTTTACTTAAAATTCAGGAATTTCAATTTCAACTTCTTTTCCAAGGTCAGAGGAGCGAGCAATACCATCAATAATTGCTTGATTGTAAATAATCTGGCTGGAAGGAACAGGGGAAGGAAGGTTGAATTCAATAGCATCAATAAATGAGCGGATTTTCTTGTCAAAATTGTCGCCATCGTTTTCGCACTCAGGAATAACTGTTTCAACGCATTCGCCTGCAATGTTGTGGTAGATGGTCATTGGTCCGCCAATTGAACCATTCCAACATTCTGTTGAAGGAATTCTGAGACCGCCTTCTGTACCCATAATAATTGTATCACCGGGAGTGTCGCAATGCATTGCCCAAGCAATACGGAAATCCAACACTATATCACCTTCAAGGCGTATATAAGCTGCTGCAAAGTCATCAACTCCGAAAACCTCGGTGTATTCAGGCTTCTGGAGGTATTCAGGCTTTTTGCCGAAAATGCCTGCTTTAAAGCCGGTTACGGTTAAGGGCTTGGGATAACCGATTGCATTAAGCACCATGTCGAGAGAATAACAACCGATATCACCTAAAGCACCAAGGCCGGCAGTATCTTCCTGAATAAATGATGTGCCGAAGGGTGTGGGGATACCCATTCTTCTGCCACCGCCGGTTTGTATGTAGTAGATTTTACCGAGTACTCCGCTTTCGCAAATCTTTTTAACCATTTTCATGTTTTCATCGAAACGGGGCTGGAAGCCTATTGAAAGGATTTTTCCGCTTCTCTTTTCTGCCTTGCAAATTTCAACTGCTTCTTCAAGAGTAACGCACATAGGCTTTTCAAGGAGAACATGAACACCATGGTCGAGAGCATAAATCGCACAAGGTGCATGCTGGCGGTTATAGGTACAGATTGAAACTGCATCGATATCCTTTTCATTATCAATAAGCTCTTTATCACTAAGATAGAAATTAGCGTTTTCAACGCCGTTCTGTTTAGCGAAAGCTTCTGCTTTACCGGGAATGATATCTGCAAAAGCCACTACCTCAACATCTTCGCATTTAAGGTAGCTTTTTAAGTGAGCTTCGGCAATCCAACCGCAACCGATAATTCCGACTTTGATTTTTTTGCCTGTGTAGATTCTTTCTTCTGAGTGCTTTTCTTTAAAAGCATCAAGTATGCTTGCCATAATATACCTCCGATTTCGCAAACGCGATATTAACAAATATAGATTATCATATTATTGGAAATGTTTCAATAAATTTTGCTTTCTTTTTTTACTTTGGGGAAATGCACAAATATATTTATATATGTGTGGATAAAATGCCGAAAAGTCTTATTGTTATGAAAAAATTGAGAAAAAACAAAGTTTTTGTTTACAATTTATTCATAATTCCTCAATATTTCAACAACACATTGAGGTTATTATGAATATGCCAATACGATACGCAGGAAGGTTAAAAGCTTCTTCGTTCAAGAAAAAACCATCGCAGAAATATGCGGTGGTTTTTTCTTGCGTTTTTAAAGTTTTGTAACAATAATTTAATAAAGGTTTATTGCTTTTTTTGAGGGGCTATTGTATTATATTATTGTATTTATTTTAAGTTATGCGAGGTGAGCAGTTTTGGTTATTTATCCCGAATCTTTCAGCGTTAAACCTAATACCGAGGCAACTGTTGCTTTTAGAAATCTTTTTACAACAACTGCTCAAACTGCTGTAAATAAAAACCTTACATTGCCTAATGGAAACTATGTTTTTTTAAGTAAAAATGCAAATAAGCGAGAGCTATACATTTCAAACACAATCAGCGAAAAAGAGTATGAAAAAGATGAGGAGAAAAATATTCATAAGGTAGCAGTTGTAATTGAAGGCGTAAAAAATATGGAGATTGATTGCAATGATTCAACCTTTATAATGAACGGTGAAATGACTCATCTTATGCTGAAAAATTGCGAAAACATATCTATAAAAAATTTAACAATTGAAACTGTGTTGCCTAATATTCATAAAATCAAGGTTGTAAAGGCATCTCCGGTTTATGTTACCTTTGAAATAGTTGATATTGAAAATTTTGATGAAGAAAACGGTAATTATTTTTGGCAAGGTGCGGATTATAGAATGGGCCTTACCGATTTTCAGGATGAAGCATTTTGGATGCCTACGGCTTTCGAGGAAAACTACAATCATATTGAAAGAAGTGAGCAACATCCCTTATACGGAGCATCTGCAATACGCAGAGTAGGAGATAGGGTTTTTAATGTTAGGTTTATTATACCTAAAGATTTTAAAGCTGGTCAGATTTTTTATCTGTTTCCTTGTAAACGTAAGGAAGTTGGTATTTTTCTTGATTCCTGCAAGAATATAAAGCTTTTAAATATTAAACAAAGGTATAATAACTCTCTTGCTTTTGTTGCTCAAAACAGCGAATATATTGAGCTTGATAATGTAAATTTTTCGGCTAATCCCGACAATAGCGTTGATTTTTGTTCAGTTGCTGATTTTATGCAATTCAGTATGTGTCGTGGGAAAATTGCCGTTAAAAATTCTAATTTTTCAGGTTCGGGGGATGACGCCTGCAATGTTCATGGGATTCACTTTAAAATTATTGAAAATAATAAAAGCGAGTTAACTGTTAAATTTCCTCACGAGCAAAGCTACGGTTTTGAATGTATTCACGAGGGGGATGCAATAGCATTTATCGACCCCGAAACACTTTTGGAGATTGGCAGAACCAAGGTTTTGAAAGCCACTCTTCGCGATAAATATTATTATGATATTGTAATATCCGGTTGCGAAGCGCCTATAGGCAAGGGTGGTGTTATAGAAAATGTTTCCGCTTGCCCTGATTTTGAGTTTTCCGGTAACACTATTAACAAGGTAGCTACAAGGGGGGTTTTAGCAACCACTCGGGGAAGAATAAGAATTGAAAACAATAAGTTTTTAAACACCGGAATGAGTGGGATTTTAATTTCAGACGATGCTGAATCCTGGTATGAAAGCGGTTATGTAACTGATGCTGTTATAAAAGGAAACGCTTTTATGAATTGCGGAGAAAACGCAATTTTAATAAAGCCTGAAATTAAAAAATATGCAGGACCTGTACACAAAAACATTCTTATTGAAAATAACCTTTTTGTTTTAAATGAAACTCACGCGCTTAATGCTGCTTACTGTGATAATATAGTTATGCAAGGTAACACCTATGCCGGAAAAGCTAAGAATGGTAAATGGGTTGTGGCAGAAAAAGTTGATAATTTAAAGATTGATTCGCAATGAAACAAAACCTCAAATGAAATGGTGATATTTAACTATTTCGTTTGAGGTTTTTTGGTGGTATTACCAAATGATGTTCCAATTGATTGAAAACAGAAAAAGTATATGATAATATAAATTTGCAATGAAATATTATTGCTAATATTTAAAACAAAAGGAGAGGATTGTAATGAAGAAAGAAAACGTAAAAAAAATATTGGTTATAGTACTCGCTACTGTGATTATAGCACTATCAGCTTCTTTAGTTTACGCAACACAAACAGAAACGGAGCCTGAAAGCAATATAACAACATTTTTTCATGAGGGAAGCGGAACGCTGATTGTTTCGGGCGAAGGAGAAGTTAGCGAGCTTTATCCTCGTATAGTTTCTTACGATGAATTTGACAACGAAATTATTAACTCATCTGATAGCGTGGTAAGGCATATTATTATTGATGAAGGTGTTACCTCAATTACAAATTCATTCAACGATATGAAAAATCTTCAAACAGTTACCTTTCCTGAAACCCTCACATTTATAGAATACAGTTTTATGGCATGCCCTGAAATTAAAAGCATCGATTTCCCTTCATCACTGGAAACTGTTGCTAAGTGTAGCTTTAATAATTGCGTGGGGCTCGAGGATATACATTTTTCCAATAAAATAAAAATAACAGAAAACCAGCGTGGTACAACATTTGGCTATTGCACTGCTTTGAAGGAGCTGTATATTCCCGGAGGTTCTGGTTTAAGTGGTGCATTTTTCGGTTGCACGGCTTTGGAAAAGGTTGTTTTAGGTAAACCGGCAGTGATGTTATATGAAGACTTTTATTGTTGCGAATTCCATTATACTTATGAGAATTTTGGCGGTGCTCAAAATTTAAGATTGTATAGCGCAGAAGGAAATGTAATAGTTCAGGACTCATCACACTCATGGGATTTAGTTGAGTTTTCCAATATTCCTGAGAAAATAAAAGTTGCCAATACCAATACAGGAATACAGGTTGATTGGGATGGCGGATTGTTTGTTGATACATACCATCTTTACAGAAAAGCAAAAGGCGATTCTAAATGGACTAAGATAACCGATACTGTAATGTCGGAGTATCACGATACTAATGTTAAAAGCGGTGTTGAATACGCGTACTTAATTAAAACAGATGATAACAGCGAGCATATTGCATCTTCTTGGAATAGATTTGTAGGCACACCTGAGCTTAAAAGCATTACAAATACTGTTAAAGGTATCAAGGTAACCTGGAATAAGGTTGATGGTGCAGTTAAATACAGGCTTTACAGAAAAGATATAACAGAAGATTATATGGGCTTTGAGAGTGCTTCTGAATGGAAGAAAGTAGCTGATATCAAAGACACCTCTTATATTGACAATAATAATATTTATTCAGGCAGTAAATATATATATTCAGTAAGAGCCTACGGCAAAACAAATAGCAGTGGATTTGACCGAAATGGCATTAAAATTATGTATATTGTAGCGCCTAAGATTCAAAATGTTACTAATACAAATGAAGGAATAAAAGTAACATGGAATCAAACAGCCGGATGCCAGGGGTACTATGTATATCGCAAGGAGCCGGGCGGCAATTGGATGTTAAGAGAAACAATAACTGAGCAAACCAAAATATCCTTTGTGGATAACTTAATTGAAAGCGGCAAAACATATACATATACTGTGCGCGGTTATGTTTGGGATTATGAGCATTATCGTAGCAGTTATTATAGCGGAAAATCAATTATTTGCCTTGAAACTCCTGAGCTGATTTCGGCAACAAGCTCAAAAACGGGTGTTACAATTAAGTGGAATAGCGTAATCGGAGCTAAGGGATATCGCGTTTACAGAAAAACATCCGGAAGCTCTTGGGATTTAATTTCAGTTGTTGAAGGCGGAACGAAAGCAGCCTATTTAGATAAAACTGCAAAAAAAGGTGTTACTTATACATATACGGTCAGAGCATATAACGGAAAAACTTACAGCGGATTTGTTTCTCAAGGAAAAACTGTAAAAGATAAATATTAATCTCATGGGGGCTGTAAAAATTTGTTTTTACAGCCCCTTTTTTGGATAAGTGTTTTTTATTTTGCTTCAAATGATTGGCAGCAGGTTGCGTCAACTGATTTTGCATTGCAGTTGCATGCGCCTACTTCAATGGCATTTTTTGAGCAATAGTTTGCATCGCTGCAATGGTATTTGCAGGATTCAACTGTGCAACCGATACTATTATTTTTTTGATTGTTATTCATAATTATAACCTCCTTTGTAATTATAGTTTAACCGCTAAAATAAAATTTATAAAAGGCTTGATGAAATTTTTATGGAAAAAGAATTGGTTTTGAAAACTTGTTATTCAATTTTAAGAAGAACAACACCTCTTAGTTTCGATTGCGGATACCTTTGCAAAGGTAAATGCTGCAATGGTGATAGTGAAACAGGGATGTTGCTTTTCCCGGGTGAAGAAAAGTTAATTGATAAAAACATAAAAATAATAACAACAAAAAATGGAAATAAGCTTGCTGTATGTTCCGGTATATGCGATAGAAATAAGCGTCCTCTTGCTTGCAGAATATATCCGCTTTTCCCGTTAATTGTTAGCGAAGAGGGTAAGGGTATTATCAGGGTGGTTTCTGATTACAGAGCAGATTGCCCCTTAATTCAAGGGAATTTTAAATTTAATAAGAGGTTTATTAAGGGGATTAAAAGGATAGGGAAGTTTTTACTTTTAAATGAAGAAACTTCTGATTATTTGAAACAGCTTTCTAAAGAATTTAACGATTATTATCAATTAAAAGAAAAGTTTTTTAAATAATAGGAAATTTTTTAAAAAAGTGTTGACAAAGTCATATGCGTCTGTTATATTATAGTTGTAAATAGTAATCGTTACTATTTACATTAAGACGGAGGTGATTTGATGAGAAGTTCAAAACAACGGGATGCGGTCCTTAATGTTTTAAGAACCTCTTACGACCATCCTACAGCTGATATGGTTTATGAACGGGTTAAAGAAAAGATGCCCAATATAAGCCTCGGAACGGTATACAGAAATTTAGGTCAACTTCATAATGAGGGCATTATCTCTGTTGTAGAAAGTAGTGATAAAAAAGTTCATTATGAAGGTAATCTTGAAGACCATATTCATTTTCTTTGCAAAAAATGCGATGTGATCACAGATGTTTTTTGCAAATCGGAAGTACCATCTATATTTAATGATATGGGGTATGAGGTTGAAAACCATAAAACAGTTTATTACGGAATCTGTAAGGGTTGCCGTGGTATATAAAAATTGAAATAATTATTTAAAGGAGTTTTATGTTATGAAAAAATGGAAATGCTTAGTTTGCGGTCAGATTGTTGAAGGCGAAAATCCCCCTGCTGCTTGCCCTCTTTGCAAAGCACCCGCAGAAAAATTTGTTGAAGTAAAAGATGAAGAGATGACTTGGGCAGCAGAGCATGTTCTCGGAGTTGCTAAAGGTGTTAGCGAAGAAATTCTTGCCGGTCTTCGTGCAAATTTTGAAGGCGAATGCACAGAGGTTGGTATGTATCTTGCAATGGCAAGAGTTGCTCACAGAGAGGGTTATCCTGAAATTGGTCTTATTTGGGAAAAAGCAGCATACGAAGAAGCAGAGCATGCAGCAAAATTTGCTGAGCTTCTCGGCGAGCTCGTAACAGATTCCACAAAGAAAAACCTTGAAATGAGAGTTGAAGCTGAAAACGGCGCAACAGCAGGTAAATTTGAGCTTGCAAAGATGGCTAAAGAGCAGAACCTCGTCGCTATCCATGATACAGTTCACGAAATGGCTCGCGACGAAGCAAGACACGGCAAAGCATTCGAAGGTCTTCTTAAGAGATATTTTGGTGAATAATTCAGCTCTAATCTTCCTATAATATAGGAAAAAGATAGGAGTGGTTCAAATGAAATATGAATGTCCTTGTGGATATGTTTATGATCCTGCAGTAGGTGACCCCGATAGCGGTATTGCTCCCGGCACGGCTTGGGAAGATGTTCCCGATGATTGGGTTTGCCCTGTATGCGGTCTAGGTAAGGATGCTTTTTACGAAGCATAAAAGATGAATCAAACCCAACGGAAAGCTTTTTCCGTTGGGTTTAAAAACAGGAGGCAAAATATGGATAAAACGGCATTATTTAAATTGTCTTACGGCGTTTATGTTGTAACAACCTGGGTGAACGGTAAGCCGACCGGTTGTACCGCGAACTCTGCAATGCAAATAACTTCAGAGCCTGCAACAATTGCAGTTTCAATAAACCATAATAACTACACAAATAAATGCATTAAGGATACAGGTGTTTTTGCGCTTAATATTTTGGGGGGGAATGTTGATCCTATGGTTATAGGTTCTTTCGGTTTCAGAAGCGGTAAGGATGTTGATAAATTTGAAGGCGTAGATCCGCTTGTAAAGGGTTATTTACCTGTCTTGCCTCAGGCGATGAGTTATATTACCTGTAAGGTTATTGACACAATGGAAACCGCAACGCATACAGTTTTTTTAGGTGAGGTAACAGATGCGGGAAATCTTAAAGATGACACCCCCATGACATATAAATATTATCACGAGGTTATTAAAGGTACAGCTCCTAAAAATGCACCCACATATAGCGGTGATTGATATGAAAAACGTTATTTTAATTGGTATGCCCGGTGCAGGCAAAAGCACAATTGGTGTTTTACTTGCAAAATCTATGCTTTTCAGCTTTTGCGATACAGATTTATGTATACAAAAAGAAACCGGTGAAAGCCTTATTGAAACTATACATAAAAAAGGTATTGCTGATTTTATTAAGCTTGAAGAAGAAATTATCTGTAAGCAGGAATTTGCTGAATCAGTTGTGGCAACGGGAGGAAGTGCGGTTTATGGCGAAAAGGCTATGGAAAAGCTTAAAGAAAATGGCGTAGTTGTTTATCTTAAAGTTAGCCCTGAAGAGCTTCAAAAACGAATTAAAAACATACATACCCGCGGTATTGCCATGAAAGAGGGCACAACAATTTCCCAACTTTATGAAGAAAGAGCGCGGCTTTACGAGAAATATGCTGACATTATAATTGAGTGTGATGGTAAATCAGCTGAAGAATGTGTTGATTTAGTAATAAGCAAAATATAAAAAATCACCTACTGATAAAAGATTTTAGTCAAAAATCAGTAGGTGAGTTTTTTATTCATCTGTTTTTTCTTGGTTCTCTAAAGCATATTTTTAACATTGCAGAACAAGAAGGTTAAAGGAAATATTATTTTCTGCGGCAGTTTTGTTAAGCTTTTCAAAAAGAGGTTCTGTAAAACGTATTGTTCTTGAAATGTTTGCTGATTTGAATTCGTTTTCGATTTAATATTATGATTGGAAATCATTTTATTTATATGACCGTTAATGGTTACAAAAAGGTTTATATGTGTTATGGTCTATTTGATAGAGAATCTTATTTCCAGATAACCCAGAGAAGAATATAGCCAGTGATTACCGCGGAAAGAGTAAAGGGAACACCGTATTTCATAAAGGTTGTGCTTTTTACTTCATAGCCTTCTTTACGAAGAATACCGATACCTGCAATGTTTGCGCTTGCACCGATTGGTGTGAGGTTACCACCCAAAGTTGCACCGCAGAGAAGACCATAATAAAGAAGCTTCGGTTCCATGCCTACGCTCGCAGCAATAACAGGAACAATTGATAGCATCGTTGCAGTGTAGGGAATGTTATCGATAAATGCAGAAAGGATTACAGACATCCAAACGATTATTGTGAAAACAACAAATGGTGAGCCGGAGCCAAGCTTTGCAATTGCACCGCCGATAATATCAATAACACCGGCAGCCTTGATTCCTCCGATTACAATGAAAAGGCAAGTGAGAAGAACGATTGTGTAATAATCAATTTCTTTAATATCCTTTTTTACAATTTCTATATTCTTTTTTATGAAAATTTCTCTTAAAGCACCGATGAGGAAAAAGGCAATGCAGATAAGTCCGTTTGTGATATCAGGCTTATAAAATCCGCCGGGTGCAGCAGCGTCTTTGTAAGGGATAAAGGAAACAGCTATAAGCGCAATAACGGTACCAACAAGAAGATAGGTAGGAACATAATCCTCAACTTTAGTTTTGGCTTCAAAGGAAATAGGGTCTTTATCCTTGCGGAACACAAACAGAATGATAAGTGCGCTTACAATTGCACCTGCCTCAACAACCCAAAACATACCCGGTTTACCGCTATCAACAAAGAAATCTGAAAAATCAAGGTTGGCAGCTTTTCCTAAAAGGATTGATGTTGTATCGCCAACAAGAGTTGCCGCACCTTGAAGGTTTGAAGAAACAGCAATACAAATGATGGAGGGAACCGGAGAAACACCAAGCTTTTTGCAAAAAGCAAGAGCAACAGGTGCAATCATAAGAACGGTTGCAACATTATCAACAAAAGCTGAAACAATGCCTGCAAAAAGGGATATAACAACAACTACCCATTTCATATTAGGCATTTTGGAAATTAAAAGATCAGATAAAAGCTGCGGCATTTTAGATTCAATGAATAAATAAACAGTACCCATTGTACCGGCTATCATCATAATAACATTCCAGTCAATTTCTGAAATTGCCTGAGTAATATTGTAGCTGTATGTACCGGTTGCTGTTGTAAAAAAATCAGGCCCAAATAAATCGGGTTTTACCGATGCAATAATGCCTAATCCTACAAAAATCAAGGCGGATACTGCAACAATATGGGGTCTGATTTTTTGGAAAATCATCATTAAAAGGTAGGTTATTGCAAAAATAATCAATGCAACAATTGTAATTTGGCTCATAAAATTACTCCGATTCCGGTGGATGATTTGTCTGAATAAAAACCGCCCTTTAAATGTGAAACATTTAAAGGGCGGTGGAAAGTTTGGTTTTATAAAAATATAAAAAGAAACTCGCAACCTAATAAATAACTTGCTATTGCAAATTATGACAGACTCCACCACTTATTTTGGTCGCAAATTGATTATATAATATCTATGAAAGAATGTCAACAAATGTTATTTTTTAGACAATTAGCGTTGATTTTATGGAAAGATAATAATATAATTGATAAGGTGAATATTTTATTATACGCACCGCAAAGGGTTAAAACCTTAAATTTGCAGGGAGATATAAACAGATTATCGGTGATTATATGAGTAATGAAAATTTTGTTCCTCAATGGATTTTAAACAGCACAACAGCACCACAAGAGGTTGATAAGGATGTTGACCAAATTGTTGGCGGTTATGTGGCAGCTTTTATAAAAAGAGGTTTTTCGCAAAAAGATATTGGTTGCTTGATGGTTCAGGCTTTTACTCTTCCATTGAAAGAGGTTGAGAAAAGAATTGATTGCGTTCTTTCCTGCGGTGATAATGGGGAAGAAGAAAGCGCCAGAAAGCTTTGCACTTTTGTTGCTTCAAAGGGGCATTTGTTTTCGGGGAATGATAGTGACCCTTGCGCAATTATTGAGTATTTAAAATCTGAATACGGCAAGAATGCCGCATTTGAAACTATGCTTGCTTTTCCTGAAATTCTTTCTGTTTGGAAGAATGAAGCCGTTAGAGAAAGCGAAAAATACCAAGAAGAAAAGCATCATGCAGAATATATTCTGAAAGAAGTTGACGGTGTATTTAAGTCTTTATAAAATCAAAATGTGGCTGTAAAAAACGAATGTTTTTTACAGCCACATTTTTTATTTCATAAGTTCATCTGCAAGTGCTTCAAGCTGTTTTAAGTTTTCTTCATTTATTGCAGATTTAATTGTTACGGTAGTATCAGTGTAAGTGATATCCTTTGCTTTTTCCAGCATACCTTTTATAACCTTTGCGGCTGTGGGGAACCAGCTGCCGTTTTCGATTATACCGATTGTTCTGTTCTGATATTGCCTTTCCCTCAAAGCATCAACAAAGGTTCTCATAAATGGGAAGATATCAGAATTATATGTGGTTGTTGCAAGAACAAGTTTGCCGTAGCGGAAAGCATCTTCAACCGCTTCTGCCATATCATCGCGAGCAAGGTCTGTAACGGTAACTTTAGGGCAACCTTTTTCTTTTAATATATCTGCAAGCTTTAAAACAGCTTTTTTAGTGTTGCCGTAAACAGAGGTGTATGCAATTACAATGCCTTCGCTTTCAACTCCATAGGAGGACCAAGTGTTGTAAAGGTTAAGGTAATAACTCAGATTTTCTGTAAGAATAGGTCCGTGGAGAGGGCAAATCTTTTCAATTTCAAGTGAGGAAGCCTTTTTTAGAAGATTTTGAACGGGTGTGCCGTATTTTCCTACAATACCGAAATAATACCTTCTTGCTTCGCAAGCCCAATCCTCATCCGCATCAAGAGCACCGAATTTTCCGAATCCGTCAGCAGAGAAAAGAATTTTATCGAGGTTGTCATAAGTAACGATAACCTCAGGCCAATGTACCATTGAAGCGGTAACAAAGGTAAGAACGCGGTTACCGAGATTTAAGGAGTCGTTTTCTCCCACAATAATTTGCCTGTCCTTATAATCTGTTCCGAAAAAAGCATTCATCATTGCGAAAGCCTGCTTGGAAGCAACGATTTGCGTTTCCGGATAAGTTTGCATAAAAATATCAATGCTTGCGGAATGGTCGGGTTCCATATGCTGAACAATAAGGTAATCAGGAGCTTTATCGCCTAAAACCTTCTTGATATTACCGAGCCATTCTGATGTGAAGTTGATATCAACGCTGTCCATAACAACGGTTTTTTCATCCTTAATTACATAGGAATTATATGCCATACCGTTTGGAACAACATACTGACCTTCAAATAAATCGATATTGTGGTCATTTACACCAACATAAAAAACTGTGTCTGTAACATTCATTTTTATATCTCCGTTTATTTATTTTTATATTAATATAATACACTTTTTCTTTTATCTTTTCAATGGTAAACTGTTGAAATGCTATATTTTTATGATATAATTTTTTAAGAGGTGGTTTTATGACAAACAAGGAAAAAATGCATTCCGGAATGATATATTACCCTAGTGGTGATGATATAATGGTTGAGCAGTTAGGTTATGTAAACAAGCTTTATGATTTTAATATGACAAGACCCACAGAGCTCAAAAAAAGAGAGGAAATGCTCAAAGAAATGTTTGCGGAAATTGGCAAAGACTGCTACATAGAACCTCCGTTCCATGCCAACTGGGGAGGTCATCACGTGCATTTCGGGAATAATGTTTATGCAAATTTCGGATTGACAATGGTTGACGATACTCATATTTATGTTGGAGATTATACAATGTTTGGGCCCAATGTAGTTGTTGCAACAGCAGGTCATCCCATTTTTCCTGAGCTTCGCGAAAAAGCGTATCAATACAATATGCCTGTTCACATTGGCAGAAATTGTTGGATTGGTGCAGGAGCAATAATATTGCCCGGCGTTACAATAGGTGATAACACAGTTATCGGTGCAGGTAGCGTTGTTACAAAGGATGTTCCTTCAAATGTTGTTGCAGTCGGAAATCCCTGCAAAGTTCTTCGAGAGATAGGGGAGCACGATAGGGAATTTTATTTCCGCGACAGAAAAATAGATTACAAAAATATATGATATTTTTTGTCTGACATGTTACACTGCTTTTTGTTGACTAAACGTCTTTTTATATTTATAATATGAATATAAAATCGAAAAAAAGGAGAAATTTTATGGCTTTTTTTAATAAACAAGCTCAGCAAGCAGAATTATCTGAAAGAGATAAACTTCTTAAGAGGTACAATGGCGCGAGAAGCAACATTATGCTGGTAGTTGTTTTCTCGTTGGTTAATGTGTTTTTGCTTGCAACAGGAAGCGACACTTATTTTCTTTTCTCTGCATCAATCCCTTATTACATAACATTTTTTGGCTTAATGTATACAGGTAAGATGCCCGCAGATTTCTATGAGGGCGCAGAGGGCTTTGAGCCGCTGGACGGTAGCTTTTTTGTTATAGCGGTTGTTTTAGCTGCAGTTGTTATTGGTCTTTACGCTCTTTCTTGGTTCCTTTCCAAAAAGCATGGCTACGGATGGGTTGTGTTCGCCCTTATATTCTTTGTTATCGATACATTTGCAATGTTTTATTTAGCAGGCTTTTCAAGCGATATGCTTTTCGATTTTGTGTTTCATATCTGGGTGGTTGTTTCTCTGTTTAGCGGCGTTATGGCGGCAATTAAAATCAAGGACCTTCCTGAAGAAGAGCTTGTTGCAGAATATCAGCCTGAGGTTATAATTGAAAACGGAGTTGAATATGCTCCCGTTACACCAGAAGTTGAATCTGTTGAAATAGCAGAAACCGCAGAAGAAACTGAAGAATAAATATTTAAAATAAAAGGGGCTGTAAAAAAACTTACGTTTTTTTACAGCTCATTTTTAGGGGATAGGAAAAAATGATGCAGAACGAACAAACCGAGCAAAAACAAGGCTTTAGCCGTGTTTTTGGTTACCCGAAGGCGTACAAAGGTACGTCGAGTG
>JAZUOA010000090.1:0-7395 GCA_045604445.1 Acutalibacteraceae bacterium | reverse complement strand
AGAGTGATATTATGCACTTTTCGGCATAGTGATATTGAAATCTTCGATTTCAGTGTTATTTTATTCGCATAAAACTGTCCGAAGGACAATATCACAATGCGTAGCATTATATAACTGCGAAGCAATATCACTCGCCGCAAGACGAATAAAACTGCGTGAGTGTCCTCAGGACACCCACGCATTTACAGCCTCTTTTTTGTCAGAATAATTGTTTTTCTGTTTTGAATAATAATATGCCGCCAATGGATATGGCAACGCCTAAGAGCTTTTGCCATTGGAAATTTACCTTTTCAACACCGAAAAGCCCGAATATTTCAATAAGATAGGCAACAACAAGCTGAGCGGTAACGATAATCATAACCGCTTGGGCGGGTCCTAAGCCTGCCATACTTTTAATTACCGTGTAGGTAATGAGTGCCCCCAGAATACCGCCTAAAAGCATATATTTATTATCAATTCTGAGCAGCGCGCCTAAAGAGCTTTCGCGCCCGGTAAAAAACCAAGCCGCAATGCAAAAAAGGAAAGCGGTTAATTGAACGAACGAGGCGGAAAGCCAAACGGAGGTTTGCTTTGTAACACCCTCGTTAAATACTCCCTGAATACTCATCAATGCGCCTGAAATAACGGCAGTTATAATGCTTAGCATAAAATCACCCTAAAATATTTATATCGGTATTTTGCCCGATTTAAAGCAAAATAAAACAACCCAATGGAATTATGTTTCCATTGGGCTGCAGTTTTGTGGGTTTATCTTTCCTCACGGAAGTAATTAAGACCTAAGTTTTGGGGTGGTTGGTTTTTCTTTTTATTGCGTATGCTTGTAAAGAGAAGCACTATAACCGTAACAATATACGGAAGCATTTTAAAGATTTCTTTTGTTTCTGTTGAAAAGCCTTCAATATATGTGCTTGCAATATAAAGTGCACCGAAAATTATTGAGCCGATAATTGCAAGATTGGGCTTCCATACGGTGAAAATAACGAGGGCAATTGCCAACCAACCGATAGCATCTATACAGTATTCCCAGTTGCCGTTAAGGTAGTTCATAATAAATGAAAGACCGCCCAGACCTGAAATACCGCAACCTATGCAGGTAGCTGCGTATCTGTATGCAGAAACATTTATACCTGCTGCATCTGCGGTTGCAGGGTTTTCACCCACTGCTCTGAGATGAAGACCTACCTTTGTTTTGTTAAGCACAAACGAGGAAACCAGAGCGATTGCAATAGCAAGGTAAATAAGTATACCGTGTGAGAGGAATATTTTACCAAACCAGCCTAATTCATCAGCAATGGGAAGGTAAGCAGTAAAATATTTACTGCCCTTAGTGTAAATGATACCGGTTTGAGCAATCATATAATCCGAAAGACCTACCCCGAAAGTAGTAAGAGCAAGACCGGTAACATTTTGGTTAACTCTTAAAGTAACGGTTAAAAAACTAAAAATTACACCCATTAAGGCGGCACCTGCAAAGGTGGCAATGATAGGGATTAAAACAGCTAAAACAGGGTTTATGTTAAAAACGCCAACTGAGGAAAAATACAAATACTCGGCATAACAACCGCAGGAGGCACCGACGCACATAACACCGGGGGTACCTAAGTTAAGGTGACCTGATTTTTCAGTAATAGTTTCACCGGTTGAACCTAAAAGGAAGGTCATTCCCAAACGAATAGCACTAACAAGAAAGGTTAACATTATGCATTCTCCTTTCTGTGTTTATTAAATATAATTTTGTATTGCAGGAAAAATTCGCAACCGATAATAAAGAAAAGGATAATGCCGGTAATAATATCAGAAATTGCACTGGGAATTCTGAATTCAGAGGAAACCTGCTCTGCACCTCTTTCAAGGAAAACAATAAGGAAGGAGGTAATAATCATAACAAATGGGTTAAATTTAGCAAGCCATGAAACCATAATAGCGGTAAAGCCTCTACCACCTGCGGTGGTAGTGCTTATTGTGTGGTTTGTGCCACCAACAAGTAAAAGTCCGGCAATACCGCAAAGCGCACCGGAAATTATAAGTGTTCTTATAATAACCTTCTTAACGTTTATACCAACATATTTTGCGGTGTTTTCGCTTTCACCTACAACGGAGATTTCATAGCCCTGCTTACTGTATTTAAGATAGATATACACAGTAATTGTTAAAGCGAGAACAATAATTATATTAAGCAAATAAGGCATATCGCCGATTATGGGGAGACCGAATTCAGGCATAGGGGTTAAAACACCTGAGCCGCTTTTAACAAACTTTTTGAGGAAGAAAGCAACAAGCTGAATTGCAATGTAGTTCATCATAAGGGTGAAAAGAGTTTCGTTTGTGTTCCAAAGAGCTTTTGCAATTGCAGGCAACAAAGCCCAGATAATACCTGCAATAACACTTGCACCAATCATTATTAAAAGGAGCAGAGGTGTGGGCATTGTGCCACCCAAAAACATCATAACAGAAACAGTTGCAAGACCACCTACAAGCACCTGACCCTCAGCACCGATATTCCAGAATTTCATTTTGAAAGCCGGTGTGACTGCAAGGGAAACACAAAGGAGCATAGCAAGGTTTTGAAGAAGGTTCCAAATTCTTCCTGTTGTGCCGAAGGCACCGTCAAACATAGCTGAATAAACCTGTAAAGGATTTTTTTGCGTAAGAATTGTTATAACAACTGCAGAAAGAACTAATGCAGCTAAAATAGCCACTATGCGAACGCCTAAAGCAGAGTACCATGGCAACGGCTCGCGCTTAACTATATGGAATAGAGGTGTACGAACTTTGTCATTTGATTTAGCCATTACTTAGCCTCCTTTTCTGCAGATTTTGCTTTTGTCATAAGTAGACCTATTTCTTCCTTTTTAGCAGTTCTGCCGTCAACAATGCCGGTAACTCTACCACCGCTGAGGACTAGAATTCTGTCACAAAGGTCAATCAAAACATCCAAATCTTCGCCTACAAATATAACGGCAACGCCTTTTTCTTTTTGCTCGGTAAGAAGATTATATATAGTGTAAGAGGAGTTTATATCAAGACCTCTTACGGGGTAAGCCGCCATCAAAACAGTTGGAGAGGCAGCGATTTCGCGGCCAACAAGCACTTTCTGCACATTACCGCCGGAAAGACGGCGAACGGGAGTGTTTGCATCGGGGGTAACAACATTAAGGTCATTGATGATTTTATTGGCCAGCTTTTTTGGTTCCTTACGCTCAAGGAACATGGTTTTGCCCTTTTTGTAGCTTCTGAGCATCATATTATCAGCAATGCCCATATTGCCAACCAAGCCCATTCCGAGTCTGTCCTCGGGAACAAAGGAGAGGCGGACGCCTAAGTTTTTAATTTCGATAGGGGTTTTGTTGCGAAGATTTTCTTCTTTATCGGTTTTAGGGTTGTGGTAAATAACTTCACCACCACTAAGCTTTTGAAGACCTGCAATAGCCTCCAAAAGCTCTCGCTGACCTGAACCTGCAATACCGGCAACGCCGAGGATTTCACCGCTTTTTGCGGTGAATGTGATATCGTCAAGCACCTTTACACCGTCTGTATTATAACAGTCAATGCCCTTAACCACCAACCTGTCTACCGTGTCGTGAGGTTCGGTTCTTTCAATGTCAAGAACAATTTTCTCGCCAACCATCATTTCGGTGAGGCTCTGCTCTGTAGCATCCTTTGTTTCAACTGTGCCGATATATTCGCCTTTTCTGAGAACAGAAACTCTGTCAGAAATAGCAAGCACCTCGTTGAGCTTGTGTGTAATTATGATAATAGCTTTACCGTCATCGCGCATACGCCTTAAAACAGAGAAAAGCTTGGTTATTTCTTGGGGTGTAAGTACCGCGGTGGGTTCGTCAAGTATAAGAATATCAGCACCTCTGTAAAGAACCTTTATAATTTCAACAGTTTGCTTTTCGGAAACGCTCATATCATAAATTTTTTTTGAAAGGTCAATTTCAAAACCATATTTATCGCAGGTTTTGCGAATTTCTTTGTTAGCGGCTTTCATATTGAATTTTTTGCCGCTTATACCTAAAACGATATTTTCGGTAGCATCAAAAACATCAACAAGCTTAAAATGTTGGTGAATCATACCGATTTTAAGGTCAAAGGCATCCTTGGGAGAACGAATGGAAACCTCTTTACCGTCAACAAAAATTGAGCCTTCGTCAGGAAAATAAATACCCGAAATCATATTCATAAGGGTAGTTTTACCGCTACCGTTTTCGCCCAGAATTGAAAGAATTTCGCCCTTGTGAACGCTAAGGTTAACATTTTTATTGGCAACAACGCTGCCAAAAGTTTTTGTTATTCCTTTACATTCAAGAGCAATACTGTTACTCAAATTACAGCACCTCCGTGGATTCAAGTTAAAAGTTAAACATTCAAGCTTGGAGAATTGCTTAAGCCCTTAACTTTTAATTTGAAAAAAGGCGGAGTTTTTGGCTCCGCCCCTTTCTGCTATTAGATTAGAATTTCTCGTTAAGGAGAGTAATACCGTCGATTCTTACATCAAAGTAAGGAGCTGAACGATATTCGGATTCGTGGAAGAAACCGTCTGCAACAACATCAGTGTCAGCAGTGAAAGCTGCATCTGTGTCAACGTCTGCTTTGTAAGCATCAAGAGCTTTGCCGCCAACTGTGATGAAATCAGCTTTAGCTGTATCGAAAACATTAAGAGTGCCTGCCTTGAAAGCAGCAACAGCATCTTCAACAGCCTTAACTGTGCCTTCAGCAGCAACATCCTGGTTGATACCGGTGAGAACAACAGAGCCTTCTGCAATGCCACCGCACCAGTCAGCTGCAATTTCCTTATCGGTATTTACGCATTCGATGATATATTTGAAATAGGGAGCCCAGTTGATTCTTGAAGAAACCATAAATGTTTCGGGGCAGGATTCATAAGTGCTGCCGTTGTAAGAAACATTGGGAACACCTGCAGCTTCGCAAGCGGAGGGAGCACCCATAGAGTCAGCGTGCTGGCTGATAAGAACGCATTTGTTAGCCATAAGAGCTTCAGCAGCATTCTTCTCTTCAGTTGCATCGTACCAAGAGCCTGTGAACTGAACATCCATTGTAACTGAGGGGCAAACAGATTTTGCACCGAGGTAGAAGGATGTGTAACCGGACATAACTTCAGCGTATGTGTAAGCGCCAACATATCCCATCTTAGCCTGGTCAGCAGTGATTTTACCTGCTTCGATCATTTCGTTGAGCTTCATACCTGCAACGATACCTGCAAGGTATCTGCCTTGATAAATAGAAGCGAAAGCATTGTGGTAGTTAGCAATACCTTCTGTGTGAGCCTTGGTACCTGTAGCGTGGCAGAATTCAACATCGGGGTATTCCTTAGCAGCTTTAATCATAAAGTCTTCGTGGCCGAAAGAGTTAGCGAAAACGATATCGCAACCCTGCTCTGCAAGGTCTTTAGCAGCTTCGTAGCACTCGTTACCCTCGGGGATGTTTGTTTTGATAACATACTGAGCCTCAGTAAGACCGAGAGCAGCAATAACTTCATCAGCAGCATCGAGGAAGTTAAGGTCGTATGTTGATTTCTCATCGTGTAAGCAAATGAAACCGATTTTGAAATCTTCTGCAATTTCGAAATCCTTTTTGATTTCGGGAGCTGCAAGAGGAGAGTCACTCATGCCGAGCATTTTAGGCTCATCGTCTGCGGGTGTTTTCTCGCCGCAAGCTGCAAAGCAAAGCACAACCATTGCAAGAGCAAGGCAAAGAGCGAGAACTTTTCTTGACTTTTTCATTACTTTTTTCCTCCGTTTAAATTGGATTTTATCAAAAGCAATCTGTATCGGGTCTGAACGAAATTTTACCGTCGCTCATACTGTCAACAATTGCCAGAGACCTAACCTTATAGCCCTTTTCCCTGAGAGCCTGTCCGCCGGGCTGAAAGCCTTTTTCAATGGCGATGCCTATACCTACGATTTCTGCGCCGGCCTGCTCCATAATATCCAAAAGAGCGTTGCAAGCGTTGCCTCCTGCAAGGAAATCATCGATAATAAGCACTTTATCCTGAGAAGAGAGATATTTTTTGGATATGTGCATTGTGTATTCCTTACCGTGGGTAAAGGAGTAGCACTTTGCCGTATAAATATCGTTGCCAACATTTTTATGGGTAGCCTTTTTTGCAAAAAGAGCAGGCACCCCGAAATATTTAGCAGCGGCAACTGCAATAGAAATGCCGGAGGATTCTACCGTTACAACCTTTGTTGCACCGCAATCTTTAAAAAGGCGGTGAAACTCCTTGCCCATTTCATCAATAAGCACAGGGTCAATTTGGTGGTTTAAAAACATATCCACCTTTAAAATATCAGAACCGATAACGGTACCCTCGGCGGCAATTTTATCTTCCAAAAGCTTCATTAGAGAAAACTCCTTGCATAAATAAGGTATATAAAACTACAAAAGAATTATAACCGCAAGAAGGTATTATTTCAAGTGGGAATTTGCCGAAAATTCATAAAAAAAGTAAATTCGGCATTTTTTACCAAAGAGTGGCACGATTTTTGAATATAACATCAAAACAACTGCGCAAGGTCTGCAACTTGTTCGGGCGAAAGAATCGCATCGTCAACGCTATCGTAATAAATTGCATCTTTTACAAGACCTGCGTTACCGATAACACCAACGAAACTGAAAGCCATAACAAGAGCGAGAACAAGGCTCAACAATTTTTTGGATTGTTTCATAAAGTTTTACCTCCATATTTTTAGTACGCCAATACAAAAATACGCGTGCGTTAACTAAAACGCCAAACCGCAGACACGCACCGACTGCGGTAAAAACATTTTTGTCGCACAGTCCCCCTTTCATAGATTTCCGACTCCGCTTTCGCGGATGGTTTTATAAACTGACCGTGGGCCGAATACAAAGTGCACAGCGCCGTTTTGCTCAGAGCCGCTGCGGTGAGCTTAGCCGCAAATGGAAAACCACTCGCACGGCACAACACCGCCGCTGCACTCCGGCAGCACCGCTTTGTGCACTTAGCGCCCACACACTTTATAGGTAGAAGAGATACTGACCTGCCTTTTCTGAGAAAAGGGCATAATACCCCCACTACCCCAACCTTATGGTCACGATAATAATACAACATCCTCGGTCGGCTTGTCAATAGGTTTTGCGAAAAAAATATAGTATTATTTATATATAATATGTCGCGCACGTGCGCGAGTAAAAAAATGATAAAATTCTTAGACCTTATCTCCTTGTTTTTTGTTAAAAATAACAAAAGGAGAATCAGCTATTTTCTTCCTTTAAACCACCAAACGCCGAAAACGGCGTAAGACGGTTCGGCGTAAAGGTTGTAGAAGCAGGCGTTTCACGCGCCTGCTTCTACACCTATGCCCGTGGCGGATTTATAAGTCGGAGGCCAAGCGGTCTTAGGAAGACAAT
>JAZUOA010000089.1:0-7770 GCA_045604445.1 Acutalibacteraceae bacterium | reverse complement strand
ATGAGTAATATGGGCTTTTTCAAGTTTTGCGAAGAAATTGGAATTAACTGTGAAAAAACAAAGGTTGGAGACAGATATGTTCTTGAAAATATGCTTCAAAACGATTATATAATCGGTGGTGAGCAATCAGGTCATATCATTTTCCGCGATTTTGCAACTACGGGTGATGGTGAGCTTTCTGCTCTTAAGCTTCTTTGTATTATGAAGGAAACAGGAAAAACACTTTCTGAATTGGCTTCTGTTATGGCTGTATTCCCTCAGACTCTTATTAACGTTCGAGTATCCGATTTTGGTAAAGCAAGGTTTCCGCGTGATGAAGAGATTAAGAAAGCTATTGCGGCAGCAGAGTCTGAGCTTGGTGAAGATGGCAGAGTGCTTGTAAGAGTTTCAGGCACAGAGCCGCTTGTCAGAGTAATGCTTGAGGGTAAGAATGAAGAGAAAATCAATGTTCTTGCGCAGGAGCTTGCGCAAGTTATCAGGGAGAGACTACTTTAATGCGAGTAACAGAATTTTGGAAGGATTATGAGCTTATTGATTGCTCAGATGGTGAACGCCTTGAAAGGTGGGGGGATATTTACCTTATTCGCCCTGATCCTCAGGCGATTTGGAATACCCCACGAAAAAATCCTTTATGGAAAAATGCTCATGCCAGATATCATCGCTCTAATCAGGGTGGCGGTTCATGGGAGTTTTATAAAAAAATTCCTGAGGTATGGCAAATTAAATATAAAAACTTGAATTTCAATCTTAAACCTATGGGTTTTAAGCACACCGGCGTTTTCCCTGAGCAAGCATGTAATTGGGATTTAGTTGGTGAAATAATTGAAAATAGCGGCAGAAATGATATTAAAGTACTTAATCTTTTCGCTTACACAGGTGCCGCAACAATATCCGCCCTTTCAAAAGGGGCTTCAGTTGTTCATGTTGACGCGTCAAAAGGTATGGTTCAATGGGCTAAAGAAAATGCATCTTCCTCAGGAGTTGCGGATAAAAGTGTTCGTTGGATTGTTGATGACTGCATGAAATTTGTTGCTCGCGAGATAAGGCGAGGCAACAAATATGATATCATAATTATGGATCCGCCATCTTACGGAAGAGGCCCGGGTGGAGAAGTGTGGAAGCTTGAAAATGAAATTTTTGGATTTGTAAGCCAATGCGCTGAGCTTTTAACTGATAATTCTTTGGCTGTTCTTATAAATTCATATACAGCGGGTGTTTCTCCTGCAGTAATGAGTTACATTTTAAATACGACCGTTTCTAAAAGATTTGGTGGAAATGCTACTGCGGATGAAATTGGTTTGAAAGTAACCGATACCGGCTTGGTTCTTCCTTGCGGATCAACAGCAGTTTGGAAAAAGTGATATGGAAAAAATTATTGAGTTTAAAAATGTTAGTTTCAGGTATGCTGATGAACAAAACGATGCGATAAACAACCTTTCCATTGATTTTTATTCAGGTCAGTTTACTTGTATTTTAGGTCATAACGGCTCAGGCAAATCGACAATGGCAAAACTTATGAATGGGTTGTTATTGCCCACTGAAGGAACTGTTACATCATTTGGTTACGATACATTGAATGAAGAGAACGAAACGCTGATACGCCGAAATGTTGGTATGGTTTTTCAAAATCCCGATAACCAGATTGTTGCAACAATTGTTGAAGATGATGTAGCTTTCGGACCTGAAAATCTGGGTGTCCCTCGCGAAGAAATTCGCAAAAGGGTTGATGATGCATTAAAGCTTGTTGATATGTATGATTATCGTCGTCATGAGCCTCACAGGCTTTCGGGCGGTCAAAAACAAAGAGTAGCAATAGCGGGTATTATTGCCATGCAAACAAAATGTATTGTTTTGGATGAGCCTACTGCAATGCTTGTCCCTAAAGGTCGTAAAGAAGTTATGACTGCTTTAAAAAAATTAAAAAATGATTTGGGCATATCAATTATTCTTGTAACTCATTTTATGGATGAGGCTGTGGAAGCGGATAGAGTTATGGTAGTTAATAATGGTTCAATCTGCTTTGATGGTACTCCAAGAGAGGTTTTTTCTAAGGCTGATGAATTAAAAGCAATTGGTCTTACAGTTCCTAAGCCCTTAGAGCTTGCCACCCGGTTGAGAAAATCAGGTGTTATTTTAGAGGGAACACCGCTTACGCCTGATGATTTTGTTGAAGCTTTTAAAGAATATAAAAATAACAGAGGTTAAAAAAATGTCCGTGCTTTCAGTGCACAATTTAATATATGGCTATTCTAAGGGCACTCCTTTTGAAACAGGTGCTCTTAAAGGAGTTTCGCTTGATTTTAATCAGGGCGAAATAGTAGCGGTTATTGGTCATACAGGCTCAGGGAAAAGCACACTTTTGCAACATTTAAATGGTCTCCTGAAAGCCGATTCAGGTGAGGTTTTGTTTGAAGGAAAGAATATTTATGACTCAAAGGAATTCTTGAAACAATGCCGTTTTAATGTTGGGCTTTGTTTTCAATATCCCGAACAACAACTTTTTGAGTCTACAGTTTATAAGGATATTGCATTTGGTCCTAAAAATATGGGATTGGATGAATCGGAAATTAAGCGTAGAGTGTATGAAGCCATAAAATATGTAGGGCTTAATGAGGACTACCTTGAAAAATCTCCCTTTGACCTTTCCGGTGGTGAAAAACGCCGTGTAGCAATTGCCGGTGTTATAGCAATGGAGCCTAAGGTTCTTATTTTGGATGAGCCTACTGCAGGTCTCGACCCTGTAGGTAAAAATAATTTGTTGCAGCTCATTAGGGATTATAATAACGCAACCAACAGCACAGTGATTTTTGTTTCTCATAATATGGATGATGTTGCATCAGTTGCTCATCGAGTTATTGTTATGAATAAGGGTGAAGTTGCTCTTGATGGTAGTGTAACCGCAGTTTATTCTCAAGGAGAAAAACTTGCTGAGTTAGGCTTAAGTGTTCCGGAAATTACAACAGTTTTCTTAGAGCTTAAAAAATCAGGGTTTGATTTAGGAGATTCAGAATATACTGTTGACGGCGCTGTTCAATCAATTCTCAACTTTCTTAATAAGGAGGGGATTGTATGATTAAAGATATAACCATTGGTCAATTTTTCCCCGGCAATTCATTTATTCATAAGCTTGATGCAAGAACAAAAATACTTTTAACGCTTGTTTTTCTTGTTTTTATTTTTGTTTGTAAGAATTTTTATTCTTTAGGTCTTCTTTGCTTGTTTGCGGCAGTAAGTTATCTTTTTTCAAAGCTATCGCCTAAACTTGCAATTAAAAGCTTGAAGCCACTTTTACCAATTGTTTTCTTAACCACGCTTCTTCAGCTTTACTATATTCAAAGTGGTGACGTGGTATTTGAGTGGAAATTTATTACGGTGACTGATACGGGAATATATACTGCAATTTTTATTGCAATAAGAATATTTACCTTGCTTTTAATGAGCTCCTTACTTACCTATACAACATCACCAACAGATTTAACTGATGCAATTGAAAAATTGCTTTCACCGTTAAAGGTGTTTAAAATAGACGTTCATACCTTTGCTATGATGATGACAATTGCTTTAAGGTTTATTCCTACTCTTATTGATGAAATTGACAGAATTATGTCGGCCCAAAAAGCCAGAGGCGCAGATTTTGAAAGCGGAAATATTTTAAATAGGATTAAGGCTTTAATACCTATTTTTGTTCCTTTATTCATCTCTGCGTTTAAAAGGGCAATTGAGCTCGCGGATGCTATGAGTTGCCGTTGTTATACAGGCGAGGGCAGAACAAGATTAAGACAAATGAAATTTTCCTACCGTGATATAATAGCTTTGCTGTTAACTGCTTTAGTTTGCGGTGGTATGGTAGCGTTAAACACAGTTTTTGATCATCTGATTTAATATGAGAAATTTATTATTCAAAATAGCATATGACGGTTCCGCTTTTCACGGATGGCAGCATCAAAATAATGCAAGGTCTGTTCAAGAAGAGCTTTGTAAAGCCTTTCAACGCTTAACAGGCGAAAAACCCAATATAATAGGGTGTAGCAGAACTGATGCAGGAGTTCATGCAAATGAGTTTTTCTTTAATGTGAGAACAGCGTCTACAATTCCAACAGAGAGCTTTCCTGTTGCTATTGCATCTGCAAAATTACCCGGTGAAATAGCCGTTTATTCCTGTGAAGAAGTGGATTATGATTTTAATGCAAGGTTTGATTGCATTAAAAAAGAATATGTTTATGTTATAGAAAACACTAAGGTGCAATCCCCATTTCTTTTTAAAAGAGCTTTAAATTATAAGTATCCTATAGATGTTGAGTTGATGAATAAAGCTGCTAAGCATTTTATAGGCACCTATGATTTCAGTGCATTTTGTGCTGCGGATGCTCAGGTTAAATCAAAGGTAAGAACGGTTTACGATGCAAGGGTAGAGCGCGAGGGAGATCTTGTTAAATTTTATGTTTGCGCAAACGGTTTTCTGTATAACATGGTAAGGATTATGGCAGGAACGCTTCTTTATGTAAGCAGTGGTAAAATTAAGTGTGATGATATTCCTGAAATAATAAAAAATAAAGATAGAACTAAAGCAGGAATAACTGCTGTACCGGATGGTTTGTATCTTAATAAAGTTTATTACGGAGGTGAGCAGAAAAGTGAAAATAAAGGCGAAGGAAATTAATAGTGGATATGAAGGTTACACAAGGGTATCCAGATTTTCACCTGAAACAAAATCAAAAATGATAATAGCCGGTGCATTAGTTGCTGTTTTTATATTCGTTTATGTATTATCGTGTTTTGGGGTTATTCCTTTGGGCGCTCTTAAAGCTAAATTGGTCAGCAATATAACTCAAGATAAAGAGAATTATCCTATTTTTATTAACACCGATTCAACAATTCGAACTGATATTATAGGTAGTAGTATAATAGTCTTAACTACAAATAATTTTTCTGTTTATTCTCCTCGGGGAACTCTTACTTATTCCGAGCCTCATAATTTCGGTTCTCCGGCTCTTTCCGTTAATGGTGATAAAGCTGTAGTTTTTGATAGAGGCGATAAGGGGTATATGCTCATTAACGAAAAAAAGGTTGTTTTTTCGGGAGCTTCTGATGAAAATATAATCTGCGCAGAATATGGCGAAAGCGGAAATTATGCATTAGGCACCGAAGGAACGCAATCCACCAGCTTTTTATCTGTTTATTCCGACACTTATGAGCTTGTTTTTGGCTGGTCTTGTGATTATGAGCATATTACTTCTATTGCTCTTTCTAAAGATGGTAAATATGCAGGCGTTGCTGTTATGGGTGCTCAAAATGGAGAGGTTTTCTCAACTGTTAATTATTTTGGCTTTGATTACAATCAGGCGTTGAATACTCAAACAATTAAAGGTGCATCTGTTTTAGGTGTTGCATTTACTGCTTATAACACCTTAAATATTTACACGGATATAGGCATTTATTCCGTTGAAAAATCCTCTGAAGAACCAAAGGTTATAAAAGAATATTATTCAACTGAGTTTATTTCCTATGGAGTTAATTCGAATGGTAAATCAGTTATCGCTTTAGCAAAATACGGTAGCACAAATGATATTAACATAATTATTTATTCTTCAACCGGCAAAGAGAAAAAGGTTATTTCGATTAACGAAACAGTAAAAAGCGTTTCTGTAACAGATAAATATATATTTGCTCTTGCCGAAAATGCAGTAATGGTTTATAATTTAAGAGGGCGTGAGGTTAGTAAAATAAGCATTGAAGGTGATGCTCACAGCATTATCGCGACAGATTATTTTATTTACATCATCTCGCTTGATAAAATAACAAGATGCTTTTCTTACGGTGATGATACTGTAGAGTTAGTTGTTTAAGGAGGTTTTTTTATGACTTACATAATTGACGTTATTTTTATAGCAATAGTAATTTTTGTTATTGTTTCGTCTTCCAGAAAGGGCTTTGTATCAACCTTGCTTGATACTTTTTCAACCGTTATTTCGGCTGTTGCATCGTATTTGCTTTGTAATCCCGTTGCTGAAAAGTTTTATGAGATGTTTGTTCATGATCTTGTAAGGACCCGTTTTTTAAGAGTGCTTGATGATATCAACTCGGGTTCTGCTATTACAGAAAAGGCTCAGGCTATGATAGAAGGCTTACCTCCTATGTCTGTTAAACTTGCTGAAGCTGCAGGGTTAAATATGAATTCGGTTATTAGTGCTATTTCATCTGGCGGCAACTTAACCAATGAGCAGCTTGCAGATTATGCGGTTGATAAAATCGGCTATGATATTATGATAACAATAATTGAAATACTTGTTTTTATCGTTTTATTTATTGTTATAGCGCTTTTGGTTCGTTTTATTTCGAAGTTTTTTGAAAACGTTAATAAAATACCATTTCTCGGCAAGATTAATTCCTTGCTTGGTGGTGTTATTGGCGTAGCAAAAGCTGTAATTATTCTTTTCTTTGTTTGCACTGTTGTTTTCTTTATTGTTTCTGCATCAGATCCTAACCCTTTGGTTGATGCAATAAACGGTTCAAAGATTTATATGTTTGTAACAGAAAATAATCCGGTTATGGATTTGATTAAATGAGGTGTTCAAAATGAAAGATTTATTTAAAAATTGTTGGACTGTTCCAAACCTTCTTAGCTTTTTAAGAATTGTAATAGTTCCCGTTTTTGCAGTGCTTTTTTTAAAAGGTGAATACGGATGGGCGGTTTTTACCCTTGTGCTTTCAGGTCTTTCCGATTTTTTTGACGGAAAAATTGCACGTAAATTTAACCAAATCAGTGCACTTGGAAAAATCCTTGATCCTGTTGCTGATAAGCTTACACAAATCACGCTTGCAGTTCTTTTATACCTCTCATTTAGTAATGCGAATGATGAGAATTTAAGAGCATTCAGCTGGGTTTTCCTTGTATTCATTGCAAAAGAAGCAGTTATGGTTATCGGTGGCGCAATAATGCTTGCAGTTGGTCTTCGTCCTGGTGCAGCAGAAATCTATGGAAAAGTAGCAACATTTGCTTTCTATGCTGTAATGATTTTTATTGTAGCCTTCGGCCCGGAAATCGGTGTTTTCAGAGCAGTGTTTACAATTCCCAATACTTTAATGATGATACTTGTTGTTATTTCGGCAATATTAACCTTAGTGGCATTTGCTAGTTATATGCCGGGTCTCAAAAAACAAGTAAGCGAGCATTTTGCCGCAAAAAAAGCAACTAAATAAATGTTGCAATTCCCCGAAAATTAGGAGTACTCAATGAACAATAAGATGATATGCAGCAAATGTAAAAAGCGCCCTGCGGTTATATTTGTTTCGCGAATGGATGGCGATAAAACAACTCAGGAAGGCTTTTGCATTAAATGCGCCACAGAATTAAATATAGGCCCAATTAAACAAATGATGCAAAATATGGGTATCACTGAGGATGATATAGAGGCAGTTAGCGAACAGTTCGGTGATATGATGGAAAATATGGATGATTTCCAGTTTGGTGGCGCCGGAACTATGCCGTTTATGCAGAATTTTTTAAATGGTCAGGGCGGTAACCCTGCTGAAGCTGAGGATATTGCTGAGGATTCTGTTGATGATGGCGAGAATTCGGATAAAAGGAATAAAAGGTCTAAAAAGAAAAAAGAGAATAAATCAGATAAACGAAGATTTCTTGGCACTTATTGCACAGACCTCACTGCTAAAGCAAGAGAGGGCAAGATAGATAGAATAATCGGCAGAGATACTGAGCTTTCTCGCACAATTCAAATACTTTGCCGCAGAACAAAAAATAACCCTTGCCTT
>JAZUOA010000088.1:0-5969 GCA_045604445.1 Acutalibacteraceae bacterium | reverse complement strand
GTTTTAGCCTTCAGCGACGATAACGGCGAAACTTATGGGAAGCCCATATCTGTTTTTGATACTGTGCTTGATGACAGAGATGTTGGGCTTTGTGTTTTCGGCGAAAGCGGTCTTATTGCCACATCCTTTAATAATACTATCGAATTTCAAAGAGAAAATATGCCCCAGACTCAGGAATGCTTTGATTACATAAATTCAGTTTCTGCAGAGGATGAGGCAGAGGCTCTCGGGGTGAATTTCAGAATAAGCAAGGACTGTGGTGAAACCTGGAGTAAGATATATAAATCCCCTGTTTCATCACCTCATGGTCCTACCGTGCTTAATAACGGCACAGTTTTATGGGTTGGCAGAATACAGGGTATACATAACCATATTGAAGCACACACCATAAACACCGAAAACGGCGAAATGACCCTGAGAGGCGATTTGGGGCTTTATGAATACGAAGAGTTTAAAGAGCTTTATTTCTATGAGCCTCACGCTATTCAACTCCCTGACGGGAAAATAATCTGCCACTTGCGAGCAGAAAATGCAGAAGAAACTATATTTACCCTTTACCAGACAGTTTCCCTTGACAATGGTGTTACCTGGAGTAAGCCTCAACAGATTGTAAGAGATGACAGCGGTGCCCCCGGGCATTTATTTATGCATTCATCGGGAACATTGATTTCAACCTTTTCCCACAGAAAAAGACCCTACGGAATATGGGCAATATTCAGCGAAGATAACGGTGAAACCTGGAGCGATGAAGTTATTTTGCACCATGGCTATGATACCGATGATTTAGGCTATCCCTCAACAATTGAGCTTGATAACGGTGATTTAATCACTGCATTTTACACACGAAAAAGCGACAACGACTGTGACCCTGCTATTATAATGCAGCAAAAATGGACCATAGAAAACGATTATCCAAAAAATGATTATTTGATAAACGAAAACTAACGAATATTCTAAAACATAAAATTTGGGGTGATGCTAATATGAACTTTAACATAAATAATTTCAAGTGGACAAGAGAACCTGAATACTACAACATAGCAGATGATAAAATAGAAATTGTTACAAAACCTAATACAGATTTATGGCAAAGAACTTATTACCATTTCAGAAATGATAATGCTCCTGTATTACAAATGGAAACAGAAGAAAATTTTTTCTCTTTCGTTGTAAAAACAGAGTTCCGAAGCAAACGCAGATTTGACCAATGCGGTATTGTTATGTACCTTGATTCCGAGAATTGGCTCAAAGCCTCAATTGAATACGAAAATGAAATCTTCCAGCATCTGGGCTCTGTTGTAACCAACAACGGTTATTCCGATTGGGCTACAACCGAAATTTCTGCAAACATACAATCAATGTGGTACAGATTCAGCAGAAGAGAAGATGATTATTGCATTGAATGCTCTGAGGATGGTATAACATTCAAGCAGATGCGTGTGTGCCATATGTGGAATGGCGGCGGTAGAATTAAATTCGGAATTTACGCTTGCAGTCCCGAAAGCTCTTCATTTAAAGCAACCTTTACAAATATGGAAATCACAGAATGCAAATGGCTCGCCCACGACGGTCAGCAGCCTGATGAAAATTAAAAGACAATTTTTTATTTAATTTGTTATAATCATTTAAAACATAAAAAATGGCTGTAAAAAACGTTCGTTTTTTACAGTCACTTCTCTGCCGTTATATAAGAATATATTCTGCATCGGCTTCTGTTTCAAAAGAAACCGTATCTCCGTTTCTGTTGCAAGAAATTTCTGTTTTACCCTCTTTTCTTACTACAGATTTGATATCCTCGCATTTAACAGTACAAATTCTGCCCTTAAGGCTTTTAATAACAAGAGAAATAACCCTCTCATTTTTAAGCTCTGCAGAAACAAGGAACGCACCATCTGCACGAAGATTTTCGAAAGATGCGTCATCAGCTTTATTCCAACAAGGGAAAAGCCTTATAACTCCCTGATGGCTTTGCATAAGCATTTCGTTAATTGTTGCAGGAATAGTTGTAAGATGCTCTATTCCACCGCCGTGGTGGCGGAACAGCCTATTCGGCAGGGCAAATTCCTTAATATTCTGATGAATACCCTCAATAAGAAAATCGGGGGAAACGCCAATTCTTGCACCTGCAGGAAGGTATGAGTTTGAGCCGTTGTCATCAAGCCTTCTATCGTTAATGAAATATGTATTCCTTGCAATTTTAAGAAGGTTTTCATCGCTGGAAAGACCAATCTGAGAAGCGGGATAAATATGTTGGAGACCTACAGTGTTATCATTCCTCCATCGAATACCGAATTTAGAATACCTGAAGCATCTTTTACCTTTCTTAATAAAGGTGGGAAAATCGCTTAAGTTTTCAATAATATCTTCCCATAAGGCATATTTATCCGAATTGAGCCCCAACTCTTTTGCCATATCATAAACTGCATTGAATAAGAGTTTTACTAAGCCTAAGGAGTTTATTGCATTTATCGTATTTACCTGACCGAAATGAGTAATGTATTTGAATTTTTTACCGCGGTAATACGGGATTTCGTGGGCGGCATCGCCTTTGATAACGTATCTACCCTTTTCTTTAACAAGATAGTCTTCCCAGAATGCGGCAGTATTCAAAACAAAATCATAATAGTTTTCAAGAGCATATTCCTTATCATAAGTTGAAAACCAATGCATTATCGGAATTACACAAGCATAGGCGGCGTGGCTTTTCTGACCGAGGAAAAGTATTCCGTGCTCCTTACAATCTGCCTGAGAATATACATCAAGGGCTTTCGGACCAAAGCTTACAGGTAATGCATAGCCCTTGCAACCGAATAAACCTGCCATTCTTTTTGCTTCAGGCTTCATATCATTAACGGGTGCCATATAGCCATCAAAAAGCTCAGGATGGTTGGCAGAAAAAATACAATAATAGGGCGCTTCATAGTTATAATTCATATGATAATCTCCTGCCCAAGGGAAAAAATCATCAGTTATAAAGTTTCCGAATAATCCGGGCGGAAATTCTCTGTTACCCATGCATCCTGCAAGGTGATAAAGGCTTGAATTATAAAACCTCTCTATTTCTTTATCATGAAGTGTTACTTTAGATGCAGAGAAGAAGCTCTCCCATTTTGCCTGTGTTTTAGCTTTTTCGGCATCATAATCACACTTCAAAGCCATTTGAAAGGCTTTGTCTGCATAATTCTCTGCATCAAAATTTGAAACAACCGAAACACAATAGCGGGTTGTTTTGAAGCCATCAGCTATATCTGTAGTTAGTTCATTTAATCCAACAGCAATCGCAGATTCTCTATAAACCTCTTTATCTGAAAACTTGCGGAAATAGCACTTAACGCCATTATCTTCTGACTGAGAATTTTCTGAATTACAGGTATCCGGAAGCTCAATATTAACAACTGAAAGCCCTTTCGATTCGGGAGCTTTGATTTCAAAACAAATAAGGTTTTCCGGTGCAACAAAAAGCTGAATTTCAGTGCCACCAAAATTACACTCAAGAAGCCCCTTATCAAAAAACTGCTTAATATTATATTTTTCTAAATCAATATTACCGATTCGCAAATCACCAACAGTTTTTATGCCGCCTTCACCTTGAGCGCCATTAACAAATTTCCAGAAATCGCATTTTGAAATATGAATAACAAGGCCTTTTTCATCGTTATCAAAAATGACCCCCAAATCACCGTTACCGCACATTGCGCCTGCAGGAATTTTATAAACCGCACCGCTGCTGCTTGCATTCTCAGGCTTTGTTGTTATTTCATTAAAATATGTGTTCATTTATATCACCAACCTTTTCATATTATAAAGTTTTGATAATATTAAATCAAGTTGTTTTTGCACATTTACATTAAACTCCCACCTACCGCATTTCACAGTAAGTGGGAGAACTTAATTTTCCAAATTATTTTATAGCCTTTTCATAAGTTTGAAATATTCACCGTCATCATCTGCACCGTCAAAAAGAACCTCAGTAAAGCCAAATTTTCTATATAAGTGCAAAGCGTTTTCATTATTTTTATCAACACCGATTGTCATTTCACAAAATCCCATTTCCTCGGCTTTTTGTATAAGAAAAGTAAGAATTTCGCTACCTATGCCTCGGTTGCGGTATTCCTTTTTTACAATCATTCTTGAAACATAAACCCGCTTACCTTGAATGGTATAATCAGGTTCACCTGTATCTAAAACCAATGCACCCTCACCGATAAATTCATCGTTTATCTTATAAATATATACAAGACGATTACCCTCTGCTATTTCCTCTTTCCACTTTTCAGTAAGCGGTTGCGCTTTCATATTCCAGATATTTGAACATTTGTGATAATCTTCAAGCTTAAGAGGTTCGATAACTATATTCT
This sequence comes from Acutalibacteraceae bacterium, assembly GCA_045604445.1. Lineage (GTDB taxonomy): Bacteria > Bacillota > Clostridia > Oscillospirales > Acutalibacteraceae > DTU089. The sequence goes on along the minus strand of JAZUOA010000088.1, from coordinate 1,611 downwards.
CAGAGCTTTTTAAGCTCTTTTTCAATTTATCAATAATTTTCATAATTTATCATAACCTCTTTAAATACTTATCCGCATCTTCTCTTGATTTGAATATAATTACTTGTTTTTCTGCTTTATATTTTTCAATTAAACCATATATCTTCGGCAAAGTTGTTTTAGGGAAATCATTTATAAAAGACTCAAATTCGGGGTCTAATTCTGTTTCTAACCAAGGCAAATCATAGCCATCTTTACCAATTCGCTCTGTTGCTCCTTGTATACAAACCTCTGTTGGCAAATCAAACAGAAAAACTGTGTCGCACTCCTTGAGTCGCATTTCGATTGTTCTGCCGTAATTCCCGTCAATTATCCATTCATCCGTGCTGAATATTTCTTTTATCCTCTCATCAAATTCCTCTCTTGGAATATGGGTTTTATCGGGCTTGTGCCATATTGCATCAAGGTAATATAACGGCAACCCTGTGCATTTGTTCAGTTTTTCTGCAAAAGTTGTTTTTCCCGAACCCGGGCAACCAATTACAATGACCTTTTTCATAGCTTATAAATATTTCTCCATTATTACGCTTCCGCCATAATCCTCTATTACCTTAAATCCGTTTTTCTCATACATTGAATAAGACACGGGGGTATGTTTAAAGCAATTAAGAACCATTTTCCCGAAGCCTTTTTCTCGTGCATCCTCCTGTATTTTTATAAAAGCACTTTTTCCGTATCCTCTTCCGCGATATTCCTCTTTAATAACATTCTCTGTAACGAATGCGGCGTTTTCCTCAAAAGGGCTTTTCTGATAACCGATAACCCCAATTTTTTCACCATCATCATTCATAACTATATAAAGATAGTTTTCTTTGGAATCTGCACCATCAGGAAATACATCGTTAAACTCACTTTTCGCTGCTTTTCTCGCTTTGAATCTTAATTTTTCGTCACCTGATTTTATCAAATGCTCCGAATAAGCCTTTACCGACCACTTTGAATATACCCGAAATTCGTCACCGCTCATTTTCTTTAAAAACATTTTAATCCACCTAAAAAACAAGCACCTCCAAAAATGCGGAGATGCCTTAATTTAAAAAAAAGATAAATAATATCAACCGCCAACGGACAAAGCGGCTCTCCTGTTATTGAGATATTTCTGCCCAGCATTTTGCCCACCTGCTTTCGTTCTTTATTTTAACAGTTGATTTTAATGATGTCAACATTTATTTAATTTATACAGTCTTTCCTCGTTTTTGTATTGAAATTCAGTTATTTTTTATATATAATATTTTTATAAAATGCGAAAGGAATTTGAAAATGATTAAAGAAAAGCTTTCTAAGAAGTCATGGTTCACCATCTGCATGTTCAGCTTTATGGGCGGTATTGCTTGGAATATTGAAAATATGTATTTCAATACCTTCCTTTACAACTCCGTTTATGCACACGCCTCCGAGGCGGCTATGGCCGGCACGATGGCTCCTATGACCGCAATCAGCAGAATGGTTGCTCTTTCTGCAATTGCCGCTGTTCTCACTACGTTTATAATGGGTGCCCTCAGCGATAAAATGAAAAACCGAAAAATCTTCATTTCCATTGGTTACATACTCTGGGGTATTGTTACGGCTCTT
>JAZUOA010000087.1:0-11759 GCA_045604445.1 Acutalibacteraceae bacterium | reverse complement strand
TATGAGTGAGCTCCAGAAGAAGCTTATGGAAGGCTTCCTTACAGAGGATCAGGTTCTTGCCATCAAACAGGCTTATGTTGACACGATGACTGCAAAAAGCTCCCTTTCAGGAACTTTAGATAAGCTTGGATATTCAACCTTTGAGACCCCATCAATAATCTGCTTCTATCCTAAGAGCTTTGAGGCAAAAGAGAAGCTTAACGAGCTCATTGATTATTATAATGAGCAGGTTACTGCCGATGGTCATGAGGAAGCTCAGATTAAAGTGTCTGATTATATCGGAATGCTTATGAGCTCTCTTACAACAATTATTGATATTGTTACCTATGTTCTCGTTTGCTTTATTGCAATTTCCCTTGTGGTTTCTTCGGTTATGATTGGTATTATTACTTATATATCAGTTCTCGAAAGAACCAAGGAAATAGGTATTCTCAGAAGTATTGGTGCTTCCAAAAAAGATATTTCAAGAGTGTTTAATGCAGAAACAGCTATTATAGGATTAGCTGCCGGTGTAATTGGTATTCTTTCAACTTTGCTCTTAGAAATACCTATAAACCTCTTGCTTAAATATGCCGCGCATATTCCTGCGGCAGCTCAACTTCCTGTTGCAGCAGGCTTTATACTTGTTGTAATAAGCGTTTCGCTGACTCTTATTGCGGGCCTTGTTCCTTCTCGAATAGCAGCAAAGAAAGACCCCGTAGAGGCTTTAAGAACAGAATAATTTGCGAATATTACGCATCCTGCGCAGAATTACCCACCCTAACTCGCGTATCTTCATACGCTTCGGGGCGGGTAATTTGTGCATTATACGCAATCTTCACAAATTATTGAATCAAGGTAGCGAATATTACGCATCCTGCGCAGAATTACCTATCGTACATAGAATTAACCACTATCGAAAAAAGTTTGCTACAATGCTGGTTTTAATGTTGAAAAAACAGAACTACTGTGATACAATATATTAGTTAAAATATGATTTTCACAGGATGTGATTTTTATGAGAAAAAATAGTGCAAGGTTTGGTTTTATAGGCGTAAGCGGAAGAGGCTCAGGTATGCTCGGACTTCTTTTAGAGGTTGAGGGTGTTACTGTTCCTGCGGTTTGCGACCTTATTCCTGAAAGAGCAGAAAAAGGCATTGAAATTGTTGAGGAGCATAATAACAAGGAATATCCTGTTCATGCATATCTTGATTATAAAGAAATGTTTGAAAAAGAAGAGCTTGATGCAGTTGTTATTGCAACAACCTGGATTTCTCACGCAAGAATTGCGGTTGATGCTATGAAGGCGGGTCTTCATGTTGCAACTGAGGTTGGTGGCGCAGCTTCAATTGAGGAATGTTGGCAGATGGTTCGTACAAGCGAGGAAACAGGCAAAATCTGTATGCTTTTGGAGAACTGTTGCTATTGCCGTAATGAAATGGCAGTGTTTAATATGATTCGCCAGGGCTTATTTGGTGAAATAGTACATATGGAGGGTGGCTACCGCCACGATCTCCGCGATGAAATTGCTCTCGGTAGAGAGAATATTCACGGAAGACTCTTTAACTTTATGAACAGAAATGGCGAGCTTTATCCCACCCATCAGTTAGGCCCAATTGCTAAAGCCTTAAGAATTAACAGGGGTAACCGATTCCTTACAGTTAATTCAGTTGCAAGCAAGGCAAGAGGTCTTAACCAATGGATTAAGGATAATAAGGGTGAGGATTATGACCTTTTCGGTTATGATTTCAAATGCGGTGATATTGTAACAACAATTATCAAGTGTGCAGGCGGCGAAACAATAAAGCTTACTCACGATTGCACCCTTCCCAGACCTTACACTCGTGATTATGAGGTTCAGGGAACTAAGGGTATTTATTCTGAACCTGAGGATGGCAAAGGCAGAATTTACTTTGATGGTATGCATCATGAAGATGATAGTTGGACTCATAGTTGGGATGATTTCGGACCATGGAGAGATAAATACGAGCATCCTTTGTGGACTGCATATGAAAATGACGGTATCAAAGCCGGCCACGGCGGTATGGATTACCTTGTGCTTTCTGCTTATGTTGATGCAGTTTATGAGGGTTCGAAGCCCCCGATTGATGTATATGATACTGCCGCTTGGATGGCAATTACTTGTCTTTCTGAGCAATCTGTAGCAATGGGTGGTGCCCCTGTTCCTGTTCCTGATTTCACCAACGGAAGATGGATTGACCGCGAGCCTATCAGGCGCGGAATTTACTGCCTTGATGAAGTTTGCGATGAATGTTTTGAAAAATTAGGAGAAAAAGAATGAAATATTATATAGGTGTTGACGGCGGCGGTACCAAAACCGCATTTGCCCTTTTTGATGAGAATAAAAATATCATAGCCCAGAATGAAACAGAGGGCTCTAACCACGAAAATCTTGAGGGCTCTTTCCCTCAAGCTGCAGGTATTATCGCGGGCGGTATTAAGGGTCTTGTAGAAAAAGCGGGCATTACATTGGTTGATGTAAGCGGAATTCTTATGGGGCTTGCCGGTATTGACCATCCGTATCAGCATGATGCGATGCAGGCTGAGCTTAAAAAATTAGGCATTGAAGGTGCCCGTATTTATAATGATGGTTTTATCGTTATAAAAGCAGGTGTTGGTAAGGGTGCAGGTATTGGTTATAACTGTGGCACCGGCACTTGCTGTAACTCAATCGATTCAAATGGCAATATGCTTCAAATTGGTGGCTTTGATGTTCTTTCCGGTGATAAGGGTAACGGTCATTGGGTAGGCGCTCAAACGTTTAGAATAGCTTACGATGATCTTTGCATAGGAAAGAGAAAATCTCAGGTTACTGAATTTTTAAAAGAAAAAACAGGTATTTCAGATAAAGCAGCTCTTCTTGAATCTTTAGCAGTTTTAGAGGATGAAGAAAAAGGTGAAGCATACCTCAGACAGCTTATCGTTTCGTTCTTTGAAGCAGCAAACAACGGTGATGAGGCAGCTCTTGAAGTTGTTGAGGAAATGGCTCAAAGAGGTGCAGATTATATCTGCGGTCATATTACAAATATGGAATTCAACGGTGATGTGGTTAATGTTGTGCTTTCAGGTTCAATTCATACTAAATTACCTTCCTTTAAATATACCGACAGAATGGCTGAAATAGTATCAGAAAGAACAGGAAGAGTATTTAATTTTATTAAGCTTGATTGCGCCCCTGTTATGGGTTGTATAAATTGGCTTCTCGAAGACTAAATGAATTTTTCTGAAAGGATTTGATATACAATGAAAGAAATCAACTTAACAGTTATCGGTTCAGGTAGCACATATTGCCCCGAGCTTATTTACGGCTTTATTGAAGCAAAGGATTCTCTTAAGCTTAAAAGAGTTGCATTTATGGATATTGATGAGAGAAAGCGCACAATTGTGGGCGGTCTTTGCGTGCGTATGCTTAAAAGTGCAGGTATTGACTGCGAAGTTATTATGACGGATGATCTCGACCTTGCCTTACAGGGCGCAGATTTCGTTGTAACTCAGATTCGCGTTGGTAAGCTTCCTTGTCGCCATATTGATGAATCCATTCCTCTTAAGCATGACCTTATCGGTCAGGAAACAACAGGTATTGGTGGTTTCTTTAAAGCCCTCAGAACAATTCCTGTTATGGCAAATATTGCCGAAAGAATTGAAGCAATTTGCCCCGATGCATGGCTTATTAACTTTACAAATCCCTCAGGCATTATTTCGGAATTCCTTATTAACCACACAAACGTTAAGACAATGGGTCTTTGCAATGTTCCTATTGCGATGATTGATGATGTTAAAGCAGCAGTAGGTGAGGATGCTGATATTACATATCTCGGTCTTAACCACCTTAGCTGGATTACATCTGTTAAGGTAAACGGCGAGGAGAAGTTTGATTCAATTTTTGATGAGAATTTTGCACCCACAGTTATGAAGAATATCCATGATGATGGCTTTGATATGGAGTGTTTGGCAGCTTGCAAGGGCTTCCCCTCATCATATCTTCAGTATTATTATAGCCGTGCAGCTAAGCTTGCTCATTTAAAGCAGGGCTCAAAGAGTCGCGCCCAAGTTTGTATGGAAATTGAAGAACAGCTTCTTGAGATGTATAGCGATAACGAGCTTGTTATTAAACCTGCCCTTCTTGAACAACGCGGTGGATATAAATATTCTCTTGCTGCAGTTTCTCTTATTGATTCAATTGCAAATGATAAAAAGGATGTTCATGTTGTTAACATCAAAAACAATGGAACTCTTAAATTTATGGATGATGACGATATTGTTGAAATTGCTGCAGTTATTGGAGCAGATGGTGCAAAACCCGTTGAGGTTGGTGAATTTAATAACCGCCATATAATAAGCCTTATGAGAACGGTTAAATCTTATGAAAAATATACTGTTGATGCGGCAATAAAGGGCTCTGACGAGGATGCTCTCAATGCTCTTATGCTTCATCCCCTTTGTGGTGACTTTGCTCAGGCAAAATCCTGCTATGAGGAAATGAAGGAAGCTCACAAGGCGTTCTTGCCTCAGTTTTTCAAAAAATAAACACTACAAAGTCATTTTTGAAAACGCCCAGGAAAAATTACTCAATCAATGAATTTTAATTATTCAGGAGATTTGTTATGGCTAAAAAAGCTAAGAAGCAAACAGAGGAAATCATTCCCGAAGGAATGAGTAAAAAGGATTACGCTGATAAGGCATTTCGCAAAAAAGTTACTATAATAAACAGTTGCATATTGCTGGCATTTATTATAGGCGTTGTTGCCGTAATCGGTGTTGGTTGGTACAATACTAACCAAGAAAAAAAACGTATAGAAGCAATAGAAACCGCTTATTTTGAAGAACGAGATGCTGTTTTAGCGGAACTTAAAAAAATTGAGGAAAACGGCGGTTCTCATGAAGATAAAAGTCAAGTGAAAATCGAAGTTACAGATGATAATTTTTCATATTGGATAGCAGCACTTGATGAATCTTATCAAACACAGGATGCTGATAAACATGCTATTTTCGGAGGTGCTGAAATCCATCTTCAGGGTATGTTCTATACAAAAAAGTTTGATGGTGGCGTGATTCAGTATTGGGTATACAGAAATCATTCTCACGAGGATCATGAAAATAATGCTCATGAGCATTCAGAAGGTGAAATAACAACTGCTGAAATGATTCCTATTGAGGTTATTTTTCAAGAAGAAATTGATGCACCTTCAGATGGAACCTGGGTTGATATTGTTGGTATTGTGGGACCTGATTCAACCAAGAACCTTTCCGGCGTCAGAGATACAAAAATGACCTTAATGGATGAACCCGGTCAGGAATATGTAGAATAAAAATAAGCTGTAAAAAACGAGAGTTTTTTACAGCTTATTTTAAGGGAATAGGAAAAAATGATGCAAAACGGACAAACCGAGCAAAAATAAGGCTTAAGCCTTGTTTTTGGTTACCGGGTACGTCGAATGGCAAGGTTTGTTTGTAGCACAAAAAATTCTCTTTATTTTTTTATAAAAAATCGGGACTTTCGCAGGCTTTCAAGCCTGTAAAAGTCCCTTGCTTTATATAGTTTTGTGCGGTCTGCGCTTTTTTACATCCTCTTTTATAATTAAGCAAATGGGTTTTCTGTTTTGTAGGGGAGTGATTTGGGCTGATTATAGCCGATTTCGGTAACTCCAAGGTATTTGAATACCTCAAAAATTGCTTTTCCGTGGTGACCGAAAGCAACTGCACCATGGTGAGGGAAATTACCCTGAATAAGAACGTGGCGGTAGAATCTGCCCATTTCAGGAATTGCGAAAACGCCAATTCCGCCGAAGGAACGGCTTGCAACGGGAAGAACCTCGCCTTCTGCAACATAAGCTCTGAGCTTGCTGTCGGCGGTTGATTGTAAGCGGAAGAATGTAATATTACCGGGAGCGATATCTCCTTCAAGTGTACCATTCGTGAATTCCTTGGGAAGCGTTCTTGCCATAATCTTCTGATATTTCATTTCGCAGAAGGAAAGCTTGCAAGCAGGGGTGTTACCGCAATGGAAGCCCATAAATGTATCTGTGAAGTTATAGGGTGTTTTGCCTGCAATCTCTTTATCATACATATCGCGGGGAACAGAGTTGTTGATATCGAGAAGTGTAACGGCATCATTACTTATGCAAGCACCAATGTATTCAGAAAGAACGCCATAAATATCAACCTCGCAGGAAACGGGAATACCGCGTGAAGCAAGTCGGCTGTTTACATAGCAGGGAACAAATTTGAATTCAGTCTGGAATGCAGGCCAACATTTGCCCGCAATTGCAACATATTCTCTTGAACCCCTGTGGGCTTCAACCCAGTCAAGAAGGGTGAGCTCGTATTGAGCAAGTTTTTCGAGAATCTCAGGCTTTTTATTACCTGAACCAAGTTCATTTTCCATATCCTTGACAACCTCCGGGATTCTTTTATCATCCGCATGAGCGTTGAAGGAAGCAAAAAGGTCAAGCTCGCTGTTTTCTTCAATTTCAACCCCTAAATCGTGAAGGCATTTAATGGGGGCATTGCAAGCGAGAAAATCCTGAGGACGAGGGCCAAAGGAAATGATTTTAAGATTTTTGAGAGCAAGAATTGTTCTTGCAATGGGAACAAATTCTGCAATCATTTTTGCGCAATCCGTTGCATCACCAACGGGATATTCAGGTATGTATGCTTTGATATTGCGAAGAGCAAGGTTATAGCTGAGATTAAGTACACCGCAGTAAGCATCGCCTCTGCCGTCAAGAAGGTCGTTTTGGCTTTCTTCTGCAGCAGCGCAGTACATAACAGGACCGCCGAAATGCCTTGCAAGAAGAGTTTCAGAGGATTCGGGACCGAAATTGCCGAGATAAATAACAAGAGCGTTACAACCTGCATTTTTAACATCTTCTGCGGCTTTGAGCATATCCCTTTCATTTTCAATGCAAACGGGGCATTCATAAATCTCACCGTATTTTGCATATTCTTTCACGATAGCAGAACGCCTGCCCTCTGAAAGAGTCATTGGGAAGCAGTCGCGGGAAACGGCTACAATACCCATTTTAACCTGAGGCATATTTATCATAATTATTACCTTCCTTATAAAGTATTAAAACTATTTTACGATATATTGGCTTTATATGTCAATATAAAAAAACCTAATAAACCTTAATCCATTCGATTTCCGGTGTGTATCTTGAAGATGTGATACGGATTTTTATTTTATCTGTTTGAAAATTATCAATTTTCAATATTTTTCTGCTTCCTACAGTCGTGCTTTGGGCAATTTCCCGCCATAAATCATCATTGTTTTTTGCTAAAACAGAAAAGCTTTCAATTCTTTGCCCTTTGCTTATTCTTTCCGCCAACTCAACGTATTTAATCGTTTCTTTTTTGTTGAGCTTTAAAAGGTATTCGGGCTGCGTTTCCCCATATCCCGGGAGAATTTCAAAATCTATACCTTCTGCCAGATTGGTTCTGAATTCATTCCTCAGCATCTCACCCAATTGATGTAATCTTTCCAAATCTCTCGGGTCAAATTTACCATTCGGCATAGGGGGAATATTAAGATTAAAGGTAGAGTTGTTTCCAACCGTATTTATGTATGTTGTGAAAAGTCGTTCAAGTGAATGGGGTTCTTCATCGCTATGATAGAACCAACCGGGTCTTATTGACATATCCGTTTCTGAGGGGGAGAAAACAAGAGCCTTTGAATACATAATATTCTGAATCGAGCCTATCGTTATATCAGGATTATAAAGGAATTCAAGGCTGCCATCCATTAAAGCACCATTTGTTTGAGCCTTGTTCATAGGGCAAAGTTCCTTAGGAACAACTGCCCATTGGGCAAATGGAGCAATACCTGCTTCGTTACCACACCAACGGATAATTCCGCCATCCTGAAAAATTGTAGCATTAGGTTGATATTTCTTAACAAGCTCAACATAGCCATTCATATCATAAACCTGTTTCTTACCATTTGGACCTTCGCCGCAGGCGCCATCAAACCAAACGTGAAAGATTTCGCCATAGTTGGTAAGAAGCTCTGTTAATTGGTTTTTGTAATATATATTATATTCGTCAGTACCGTAGTATTTTGAGTTTCTATCCCAAGGAGAAAGGTAAAAACCAAATTTAAGGCCATGTTTTTTGCAGGCTTCTGCGGCTTCTTTTACAATATCACCCTTGCCGTTTTTATAAGGACTGTTTTTCATTGAGTACTCGGTATATTTTGTTTGCCAAAGGCAAAAACCGTCATGGTGTTTTGCAGTAAGCACCATACCTGTCATACCTGCATCTTTTATGGCAATTGCCCATTGCTCGCAGTCAAGCTCAGTTGGATTAAATATGGCAGGGTCTTCCGTGCCGTCACCCCATTCGAGATTTGTGTAAGTGTTAGGGCTGAAATGTACAAATGCGTAAAAAGGGGTTTCTCTTAAATGCCTTAATTGATTTTTGCTTGGCTTAACATGAGCTGCATTTTTCAAAAATTCTTTTAATTCCATTTTATTCACCTGTAATTTGTTTTTCGTTTTTTCCAAATACCAGCCAAACAATTAAAACACATATAGAAAGTATAGCCATTGAGTGCTGGAAGCCTGTATTTCTGATGAAATGTGTACAGTCCGGTGTGCCTATAAAAAGATAGGTGATGTTTATAAAGAATATAAATGCTAAAAGTATGTTTTTTGAATATGTTTGTGTATCGGTTTTCTTTGCATTAAATCCGTATTGCTTAATAAGCAAGGAGATAAAGCCAATTGCAAATAAAACTGCAAGGATTGTTGCAATAACCATATAATTAGAGTCCTCATATCTTACAAGAACGGGTCTTACAATATTTACACCAATCATAAAGCATGTGCCTAAAATAAATGTGAGAATTTTATTTGGTTTTTCAGGTATTTTGGAGAACGCAAGCTCCGGAACATCTTTTTGCGGTTTGAGCGTAAGGATAAATGCAGTAATTATACCACCTGCGATAAAGCCGGTGAAATATTCCCAACAACCCCATGGATAGAAAAATTCAGGGAGATAGCTTTTGTGAAGCTCATGGTAACCACCATTGCCGAAATAAAAGAAAAGGTCTGCAAGAGTAATGCCGAGTGCGAAGGCAGAGCAAACAACCGCACCGGTTTTTGCCGAAACCTTATCTTTAATTATAAAGCGAACTGCTAACAGAGATGCTATTGCTTTTATAGTTGAAGTAATTGCTTCAATTGATTGAAAATAGTTCCTTCCGCCATCTATTTTCTTTGCCCAGGAAACATCCTTGAAATGTTCTATATAAAGCTCATAGGCAGAGCCGTCAACACCTTGTATTTTCAACCCTTCCTCGAAAAGCTTTGCCGCTTCAGGCTGAACTGCGTTTAAAATAAAAGGAGAAATAACGGCGCTTGCAGCTAAATCGGTTATGTAGAAAACTGCGAGCAGAAGAATAAAATCCTTGATTTTCCATTGCTTTTCGCTGAAAGCCCGCCCTAACATAATTCCGAAAATTGAAGCAAGACCGAAGCCCAGGCAGAGCATAAGGAAAACGGCAGAGCCAACAGAAGTGTAAACATCGCTCCCGCCATTAAACCAATCCTCTGCATCATAAATAATGCCTGTTATCTGAGCTAAAAGAGTTCCCCAGCCCGGAGTAGTTAGCATAAAGCTTAAAGCGGTTAATGATGCCCAACCAATATTAAGCTTTTGTCTGTTTCCTTTTATTACAATGATAAACAATGTAAAAATAAATCCCGCATTTAAAAGACCCCAGGATGAGCCCCAACCATGTTCGCCACGAACTCGCCATAAAAGGCCCATTAAAAGTGCACCTAATAAAATTTGTAAAGCGTTTTTGGATACATTATTTTCTTTGTTCATTTTTATCACCCTTTTTTACAGAGTTTATATCTAAATTATACTTTAAACAATGTATAAATGCAACTTTAAATAATGTTTAACAATATGTGAATTTATTGAAAATTCTTAAAAAATATGATATTCTAAAAATGGAAAAAGAAAGGTGTGGTGCTTTATAGCTAAAGGTAATAAGATTCTTATTGGTTTTGTTATAGTGGTTTTGGCTATTACTGTTGTTACTGCAGTTGTCAATACCGCGTTAACTTACAATCTCCTGAAAAAAGGCAGCGAGTATAATAAGGTTGAAATTGAAAATCAGCTTGTTCCCGAAAAAGATGAAAACGGCTACTGGTATTTTACAACCGACGGAGATTTTAAGGTAATGCATCTTACTGATATTCATATCGGTAGCGGTTGGATGTGCCACGGCAAAGATAAAAAGACGCTTAATGCCGTTGCAGCTATGATTACCAAAGAAAAGCCTGACCTTGTTGTTGCAACGGGGGATATTGCTTACCCGGTGCCTTTTCAGGCCGGAACATTCAATAACTACACAAGCGCAAAGGTGTTTGCAAATCTTATGGAAAGCCTTGGTGTTTATTGGACTGTAACCTTCGGTAATCACGATGCTGAGCCTTATTCTTATTTTGACAGAGAAGCAGTTGCAGGTTTTTATACGGATGAGAATTATAAATATTGCTTGTTCCAGAAAGGTCCTGAAGATGTTGATGGTGAGGGTAACCATGTAATCGAGGTGAAAAACTCAAAGGGCATTATAACTCAGGCGATGGTGTTAATTGATTCCTTGTCCTATGTGGATGATCGTATGATCACAAGCTGGAAAGGTACTTATGATAACATTCACGATAATCAGGTTGAATGGTATGAGTCTGAAATTAAGCGTATGGATGCTGAAAACAAAAAAATCAGTAAAAATGCTGAAATAGTTAAAACACAAGTATTTTTCCATATTCCTCTGGTTGAGCTTGGGGAGGCTTGGAATGAATTCGTTGAAAATGATTTTAAAGACACCGAAGATTTTAAATATATAGACGGTATAATCGGTGAAGGCGGAAGAAGAGTGTATTGCGGCTTTGGAGAGGATGGCCTTTTCGAGAAAATGCTTGAACTCGGATCAACTAAGGCTATGTACCATGGTCACGACCATTATAATAGCCTGACCGCCGAATATAAGGGGATTATATTCAGCTGCGGCTACAGCATAGATTATCTTGCATACATAGGTGTTGCAAAAGAGGGCTCTCAAAGAGGATGCACTATGATTACCTGCAAGCCTGATTCTACTTTTAAAATTGATAAATATAACTATTATTCCGATAGATATGATATGGATGGCTTTGAACGAGAAGAAGTTACAATGCAGTTTGAGAATGTGAAATATCAGGTTGAGGAATAGTATATTAAGGGAGGTTTTTCAATGAACAAAATTAAAAACATTATTTGGGGTGTTATTCTTGTTGCGGTTGGCGTTGTTTTTGCTCTGAATGCCCTTGAGATAACAAATATTGATATCTTTTTTGAGGGTTGGTGGACTCTTTTTATCATAGTTCCGTGCTTTATCGGAATTTTTACCTCTAATGAGAAATTCGGTAGCATTATCGGTGTGGGAATAGGTATGTTTTTGCTTCTCTGCTGTCAGGATATTTTAGATTTTTCAATGCTTTGGAAAATGGGTCTTCCGATAATCATTGTTGCCGTTGGTCTTAAAATGATTTTCGGAGGTATGTTCAGGCATAAAAGCGATAAGATTTCTGAAGCGATTAAAATAAGTGGCGGAGATACTAAAAAATTCGGTGCGGCATTTTCGGGTGCAAATGCAAATTTCTCGGGCGAAATGTTTTACGGAACTGAGCTTAATGCGATTTTCGGCGGAGTTGATTGCGATTTAAGAGGGGCCTTTATTGAACAGGATTGCGTGATTAAAGCCAACG
>JAZUOA010000086.1:0-3996 GCA_045604445.1 Acutalibacteraceae bacterium | reverse complement strand
CAGTAGTAAATGAAGCAACTGATGAAATTTATAAAAATAAAGAACAATATAAAAATGTTGTTTTTTTCGGTTTTGATTCCGGTAGTAAGCAATTAAAGATGCTTGAAGAAAATGATAATCTAATAGGTTCAGTTGCAAGAGATGCTTATAATATGGGGTACAATGCTGTTGAGCAAGCAATAAGCGCAACAGAAGGAAAAGAGGTTAAACCAATTATAGAAATCGGAAATCATTGGTATGATAAAGGAAATTTTCAAAAAATGATTCAAGATAATATAGTTTTCGAGGGATAAATAAAAGCACTTTCTTGAAAAAGAAAGTGCTTCTTAGGTTTATTTGCAACCGCAACTGCCCTCGGGTTTAAAAGGGGGAGCGCAATCGGGGCCTTTAAGGTTAGGCGGGAAAAATTCATCAACAGGGAAGTTGATTTTTCTGAATGTGTCGCAAGGGTCTTCGGTGTCGCAACTGCATTCTTTTGTGGGAACGCAGAAATCATATGCGGGAATAAGCATTTGAACATCACGTTCCAGTTGTATAATTGTAAAAATTCCTAAAGTAACTTTTATTGCTTTTTCACCGCAGCTGCAATCAAAGCTTCCTTCAAAACAACGGCAAATATTGTTAGGTACAGAGCTGCAACAGTCACCTAAAGTATTGCAACAATCACAAATTCTGCATATAGAAGCATCAAGAATAAGCGGGTCAACGCATTGTACCTTTGCCTTCGGGTTTGTGTTTCCAACAGGTCCTTGTTCATCATAGCCATCGCAAACATAACTTGATGTAAAGATTTTTACGTTACCTTCGCTGCCATAAAGGATGCATTTTTTTCCAAAGGTTACAAGACCCTCTAAGGTTGTAGGTGGTGCAGTAGGGCATGTGAATGCATCAAGAGTAACCTTAACAAAGAATGTTAAGTCAACGCTATAGCAACCGCGATTGAAAGGAACTTTTTCAACTTCCACAATGCAATTAAGTATTTGGGCGGCTCTGGGGCGCACTGATGTGGCATTTTCTAAAATGCATTGACCTCTGTCAGTAAGATAAACTCTTAAATCAGTGAGGCAATCCTTATCTGCGCAAGAATCGTAGACTCTGTTTGTGTCGATGCAGATTGCTTCTTTTACATGATGAAGGTCGTTGCCGGAAAAGTTTTTGTTATCAGCCATATCTTATCCTCCTATTAAGTATTGAAGCGTTTAAAACTTCACTACATAATATGAGGAGTTTGTGTTATGGTTACAATTTTTTAAAGTCCTGTTAAATCAAACGGAGGAATATATTCTTCTGATGCAGAGGAAAGCTCTTGCATAAAACCATCCTCTATACCGGATTCAAAAAGGTAGCTTTCTATTTCGTTATATTCTTCTTGTGATAATCGCCTTTGCAGAGTACCTTTAGGGCAATTTTGGGTAGGTGTATATTGGCTCATTAAACTAAAAAGCACCTCACCATCGTTGAAGTTATTTTTAACCCAATTGATGACTTTTTTTGTGTTTTCAAGGTAGCCCGGTAATATTAAATGGCGAATTATAACGCCCTTTTTCATAATTCCGTTTTCATCTAATTCGTAATTGCCGACTTGATTATACATTTCTTTAATTGCGTTAGTAGCTGTTTCAAAATAATCCGGAGCTTTTGATAGCTTTTCTGCAATTGAATTGTCGGCGTATTTTAAATCGGGTAGGTATATTTGAACTTTATTTTCTAATAGCTTCAGCGCTTCAATTGATTCGTATGAAGATGTATTATAAACAACAGGAACTTTTAGCGGTGTATCAAGAGATTCGGCTATTGCTTTAATATAATGAGAGCCTGTAACAAGGTTGATGTTATGTGCACCTTGGTTGATTAAGTTTTCGTATATCTTTTTTAGGCTTTTAACAGTGATGATTTTACCGCCGTTACCTCGGCTTATTTTTTCATTTTGACAGTAAACGCATTGTAAATTGCAACCACAAAAGAAAACTGTTCCGCTTCCGTTTTTTCCGCTGATGGGCGGTTCTTCCCATAAATGCAAGGCGGCTCTTGCTATAACGGGTGTTTCACCCATATGGCAAAAGCCCTTACCCTCCCGGGTAAGAGCTTCTCTTTTTGCATTGCATTTTCTAGGGCAAATTGAGCAGTAAAACATATTACTGGCCATTTGCTGTTGTAGCAGGTTCATCGGTTTTTGAAGAGCTTCCCGAAACAAGCTCAAGGTAGTTCATTGAAAGCCAACCACCTGTTTTTTCATAAACTACATATCCCCAATCTTCCCATATAGCAAGAACTTCTACTTCGTGACCTTTGGGAACATAAATAATTCTGTCTGATGCAGTGTTTGGCTCAAGGCGAAGACCTAACGGATCATCTTTAGTGGCAACTTTATATTTACCGGGTTCAAAAATATAGGTGTTTTGTTGGGGTTTTGTTGTTTGGTTTTTAGAAGCAATTGCTTCTAAATCAATTGAAACAGACTCAGTAGGTTGTGTAGTTGTCTCTTTTTTTGAATTACCGGAAGAGGTTGTAGCTACAATTGCAATAATAACAGCAACTAAAATAAGTACTGCGGAAATGATAAGAACAATCGTATTTTTGTTTTTAAGTTTTTCCATATTTTTTCTCCTTGTTGTTATGTTTGCCGCATTTTTATTATAACAGTAAATGAACCAAAAATCAATATATATTTAATAAGAACGAAGTAACGTATCAACCCAAGTGATAAATCCTTTTATTTGTTAATAATATGAAAAATATATTATAATATATTGATATTTATAATAAATATATGTTATAATATTTTGAAAAATTGTTGGTGTTTTGAGGCGGTGAGATTTTGGTCATTTTCGGCATAGATCCGGGTTATGCAATTGTTGGTTGCGGAATCATCCGATACGAGCGAAATAATTTCACGCTTTTAGGTTACGGCGCAGTTACAACTCATAAAGATATGCCCTTTAACGAAAGGTTAAAAAAAATTTATGATGATATAACCGAGCTTTTGAATAAATTTAAGCCTGATGCTATAAGTATAGAACGCCTTTATTTTAACACTAACCAAAAAACTGCTATCGATGTTGCCCAGGCAAGAGGCGTTATAGTTCTTGCAGCTGAGCAAGCAGGTGTTCCGATTTTTGAGTACACTCCGTTGCAGGTTAAACAAAGCATTGTAGGCTACGGCAGAGCTGAAAAAGTTCAGGTGCAGGAAATGACAAGAATGTTTTTGCATCTTGATAAAATTCCTAAACCTGATGATGCCGCGGATGCTTTAGCGCTGGCGATTTGCCATGGTCATTCGAGTGGCTCTCTTATTCTTAATAGTGATAGGAAAAATTGATTATGTTTTATTGTTTAACAGGAAAAATTATTTGTCAAGGTGACCAGTTCTTTTCGATTTCTTGCGGTGGGGTTGGCTTTAAATGTTTCGCAACCCGCAACACCTTAGCCGGTTTATCAAATGTAACCGGAGATGTAACTGTTTTTACTCACCTTAATGTTCGCGAGGATGCTTTGGATTTGTTCGGTTTTGCAACAAACGAGGAGCTCGAGGCTTTTAAGCTTCTGATAAGTGTTTCGGGTGTTGGGCCGAAAGCCGCTTTGGCGATTCTTTCAGAGCTTACACCGGATTCTTTTGCAATTGCCGTAAGTAGTGGAGATTCAAAGGCAATAACCGCTGCCAACGGTGTTGGTCCTAAGCTTGCTCAAAGGGTAATTATGGAGCTTAAGGATAAAATTTCGGGCGCTTCATTCGTTTCAGAGGAAAGTAGCGCTGTTGCTGGCGCAGTGAATGTGGCCAATGTTATGAGTAATACAGCTGAAGCTATTGCTGCCTTAACATCTTTGGGTTATTCCCAAGCAGAGGCGTCTGTTGCTGTTAGCAAGCTTTCGCCTGAACTTTCAGTTGAAGAGTTGCTTTCAGCCACAAGAGAGAAGCAGGGTAATGTTGAAGAAATCGACCTTGAGGAGAAGTCTGAGACACGTAAGGCTATAGAGAAGTTTGTTGACGAAAATAAG